>DASXGY010000169.1:0-17034 GCA_036488835.1 Acidobacteriaceae bacterium | reverse complement strand
CGATGCCAGACTGTTGGCGACCGCCATGCCGAGATCGTCATGACAATGCGCCGAGAGTGTGATGTTGGCCACAGCCGGGACGCGGCTGCGGATATCGCGAAACATCTGCGCGTAGTCTTCCGGGGTGGAGTAGCCGACGGTATCCGGCAGGTTGATCGTGGTCGCACCGGCTTCGATGGTTGCCCCCACCAATTGGGCGAGAAAGTCGATGTCGCTCCGGGTCGCGTCCTCCGCGGAGAACTCGACATCGTCCACGTAACTGCGGGCCTGGCGAACCGCGGCCGTGGCATGGTCCAGCGCCTGTGCGCGCGACATCTTCAGCTTGACCTCGAGATGCAGATCGGATGAGGCGAGAAAAGTGTGAATGCGCGGACGCTCCGCCAGGTCGAGCGAGTGCGCGGCGCGTTCCACGTCGAGTGTGCGCGCACGCGCCAGCGATGCGATGATCGGACGCCGAACCGCCTGGCTGACGGCGCGAATGGCCTGAAAGTCGCCCTCGGAAGAGATCGCGAAGCCGGCTTCCAGAATGTCTATCCCCAGATCGTCGAGCGCATGTGCCATCTCGATCTTTTCCGGCGTGCTCATACTGCAGCCGGGAGACTGCTCGCCGTCGCGCAGCGTGGTGTCGAAGAAGACGATCCGATCCTGCCGCGTTCCCGTCGTTTGGCTGTGCGTCATGTGCGCTCCTCAACGGCATCATGCGTGAAAGCGTGTCCATAATGCAAATTTATTGTTTTTTGGAACAACTGCTGGCCTGACTTATAGTAGAGAGTTGGGAACCTGTTGGTATAGGTATTTGCTTATGGATCTGCAGCAACTGGAAACCTTTCTCGCGGTAGTGGAGGAGCGCAGCTTCTCCCGTGCGGCACAGCGCCTGTTGCGCACGCAGCCGGCGGTGAGCCAGACCATCCGCAAGCTCGAGGATGAGCTCGGCGAGCCGCTTTTTGAGCGAGCGCTGCGCGATGGCTCGCTCACGGCGGCCGGCGAGGTGCTTCGTGCGTATGCCGACCGGCTGGTGGGCTTGCGGGCGGAGGCGGCAAGCGCCGTGCGCGAGTTGAAGACGCTCGAGCGCGGTCAACTGAATCTGGCAGCGAATGAGTACACCACCTTATATCTGTTGCCGCTGCTGGATCGTTTTCGTCACATCTCGCCGCACATCTCGCTCGCTGTGCAGCGTTCCCTCGCCAGCCGCATTCCGGATGATCTGCAGGCGCGCCGCTCCGAACTGGGTGTGCTTTCCTTCCGGCCCGATACCGATCAATTCCGCTCCATCCTGGTCTATTCCGACGCAGTTGCTTTCGTGGTTCATTCCGGCCATCCGTTGGCCGGACGCCGCCGCGTGCATCTGCGTGAACTCGGTGCGCAGAATTTCGTTGCGCACAACGTTGCGTCTCCGATACGCCGGCAGATCATCGCAACCTTTGCGCAGCAGAAGACGCCGCTCAACATCGGGGTGGAGCTGCCCAGCCTGGAGGCAGTGAAGCGCTTCGTGGCTATGGGCAACGGCGTCGCGTTTCTGCCGGAACTGGCCGCGGAAAAGGAGATCGAGTCGGGCGAGTTGGTGAAGGTCCCCATCGCCGAGGTGAAACTCGAGCGTCAGCTTCGCCTGGTGCACCGTCGCGCTGGAACGCTCTCGCACTCTGCCGTAGCCTTTCTGCAGGCGGTGCGCGCGTTCTCCGCAGAGCGTGGCAAGCCGTATCTGTATACCGTCGAGGCGGATTCGTGCGCCTAGCAGATTTTCACTGTAGGTGTATGGCCGAGCGTCATTGTCCGCGTGGCTATTCCTTCAAAGAAAAGCCACACTTCGTCGAGCTTAGCCCGCAAACCACAACAGTGAAAACGCGCTCGCACGAAGGAAAGCTGGCCCGGGCGCGCCAGGGCAGCCGAGTGGCAGGTACAATTGGGCAGAACGCCAGGATCATCCTGTAGTGACTTCCGCCCGTCCGGGGGGCCGGTGCAAATGCGCGCCGCGTTCCACGCTTGAGGTTCAGGACCGAATGAAGAAGATTTCGTTGCTGTTTCTGTTGTTGCCGATGCTGGCAACAGCAAGCTTTGCGCAGGAAAGCCGTCAGGACGCAAGTGTGAGCGGCACCCTCGTATTTCCACCTTATGTGACTGGACAGGGCGTGTATCAGTCCGGATGTCTGGCGCCCACCATTGCTACCAGTGCGGTCAATTCCACCTCGTCTGGCGGAGGCACCTGCTTTGGCCCTGGGGTGCTCGCCAGCTACCGCTACATGGTGACACCGCGTTCTGCGCTGGAGGTTAACTACCAGTGGACGCAGTTCTACACCAACTACATTGCCAACGTGAATAACGTGAACATCCACACGCGGATGCAGGAGATCTCGGCCGCGTACGTGTTCAACTTCACATTTCGCAACTGGAATCCCTTCCTTGAAGCGGGGCCGGGTGGATTCATCTTCTCGGCGCTGGATGATCGTGGAACTCAGCAATTCAATCCCAAGCGGACCACGAACATCGGCGCGCTCTATGGTGGTGGCATCGCCTATGAGCTGAGCCCAAGCTTCGATATCCGCGCGGAATACCGCGGCATCATCATCAAGGCGCCGGACTTTGGTTTCAGTAATTTTGACACCAAGCGCTACTACAACATCAGCGCTCCAGCGATTGGCATCGCGTACCACTTCTAATCCGGAGAACATCGAGGGACCCAAGGCCTGGCACGATGTGCCGGGCCTTTCTCGTGCTCCAACGCAACTGCGGTGGCCTCAACGCGCCTTCGGCGCGGTGGCGTATATAGCGCAGACAGGAATGCCCAGGACGGAGACCTGGGGCATTCTTGTGGAGGATGAAGTTCTTAGAAGATTCGATACGAGGCGCCGACTGCGAAACCACTGGGTGTCAATCCATTCGGCCGGTTCTCCAGCGGGATGGGGGTGGGGTCGGGCGGCCCAACGAAACCCGGCCAGAACTGGTATTCGTACTCGCCGCGGATATAAATCCGTCGCGTCAAGCGGTAGTCGAGGCCACCGCCGAAGGCAACAGCGAAGTAGCTGCCGTGCGCCGCATTGAACGGAAAATTAAAAGAGCCCACCCCCACCAGACCTTTGGCGAAGAATGTGTAGCGCCTGCGATGATAGCTGTACCGCGGTCCAATCAGGTAGTTGTCCATGTGAATGTTGGACAACTGGTTGAAGCGATGGAAGCGCACTTCTGCTTCCGCTCCCACCTTCGGGGTTAGATTGTAATCGGCGTAAGCACCAATCCCGTACAGCCGTTGCCACCCGTAGTCAGGATCGAAATCCGAGAAAGTGCCGCCAACGTATAACTGTTGATTGCCACCCTTTCCGGCTGCTACGACCTGGGCTCGACCTATCGTCGGGAGCAAGAGGAGCGCGGCGAATAAAAAAAGTTTTTTCGTCACAGGGTATCTCTCGATACAGTCAGATTCCAGATGTACAACAAGGCGGGTCTGATGACCCGCCTGTCACAGCCTTGGTAAATGGTGCGCGAGGGAGGAGTTCGTTGCGCCGCCCGCGCGTTGAGGTTCATCAACCTACTGCTGCGGTTGTGCGGCTGGCTGCGCGCTTGCCTGGTCCGGCTGAGCTTGCGGCTGCTGCGTGGGGGATGCCTCGGCGCCGGCAGCAGTCTGTGCCTGATCGTAGCGAGCGAGTTTGTAATAGACCGGGGTCACTTCGAATGGCATTTTATCCCGGGCGTTCAGCAGTACCGGTGCTGTGGTCTTCAAGGTATATACCTTGTCATCCCAGGCGTCGGTGCGGAGACGGCTGCCCAGTGGAAGAGCGGCGATCTGATCCAACTTGTCCTGGTCCAGCTTGGGTGCGCGCTTCTGGATCGCGATCAGCCACGGCTGACCGGTGGAATCGAGCATTGAGTCGCCCAGTCGCGGCGTGTTCAGAGCGCTCAGCTCCTTCTCACGCTGCTGGAGTTGCGCGAAGTAAAGGCCGGCATTGCCCATCTTGTCCTTGTAGATGGACTTGTCGAGCAGCACCACTGCCTTCTTCGCAGCCTCGATATCGTCCGCATCGGTGTGGTGCATCTGAATGCGCTCGAAGGTCGATTCGTCGGGGAAGAGCAGCCGGTCGTTGAAGGCATACTTGGTGTCGATGTGATGTCCCAGCACGATGTGGGCAAGCTGGAAGGAGAGCACGGACGCCAGCGCTTCTTCGGTTGGGAGCGTATCCACCAGGCCCTTGCTGAGGATGATGGTATTGCCCACCGCGATCGACTCGAGCGGCGTCGTCAACATCACGCGGCAGTGCACCGGCGAAGCGAGCTCGATGTTGTTGCCGATGATGATGTTGTTCGTTACCTGCTCGAGGACCTTGTCGAAGTCACTGGGAGCGGCGAGCAGACCGGCCTGAGTCAGACGGTCGAGCACGTTCTCCTCGGCCTGCGAGATCCACTCTCGCTGTGCCTGCAGTGGACCAACGTCTTCTGAATTCTGGCTCTGGTCGGTGACGTCGTCGATCTTGACCGACTCATTGTCGGACTGGTGTGTGGGGACCTTGAGGGAATATCCCCAGATGGAGCTGTGCGCCTTGAAAGAGACCGGATGCTCCTTGTCCTTCCTGGAAGTCTCTTCGACGTAGACGCCGACCGGTAGCCAGACACCCGGCTGCAGGTTTTGCCGCCAGCTATCGAAGTGGAAGTAGTCGTTGTCATCCGCCTTGTCGGCCATGTCGCCACCGGTATAGGTGCCGTTGAAGCGCACCACGTTACCGGAGTCGTCGTCCACCCAGATGCGGCCGGTAAAGCGGCCGTTGCCCAGGCCCACTTTCGGATGCACATCAAAGACGTCGCAGCGAACCGTGCCGAGGAAGGCCTTACGAACGAAGACGAAATCGTAGTGCTGCTGATCGAAGCCGCTGGGATCGATGAACATCATCTCCAGGAAACCGTCCGGCATGTAGCGGACGTTGCCCGGCAGAAGACTCTTCGAGAGCAGTCCCATGGCCGCCAGCGAACCCTTGAACATGCCATGGCTGGATTCACTGGCCTCGCCGGTCGAATACGACTTGCCGTAGAAGCTCTTGCCGAAGTCCACGCGCTGCAGCATGTACTGGTCAGAGACCGGCACTGCGTAGAGCTTCGTGTCGCCCTTCATGTTTTGTATATAGGTTTGAACAAGAGGCGATTTTTGCTGAATGCCCTTAATGGTCAGCTTCTCAGCAGCAATGGCTTTCTTGATCAAGGCGTTCTGCTCTGGAGTCAGGACGGGAGCTGGAGCATACTTTTCCTTCTTTGCCTGAGCACTCGTGACGCCTAGCGTCAAGAGCAGAGTTGTCATCCAAAAATTCCGCAGGTTCATTTCCCGGCTCCTAGATCGAACTTCCCAAAAGACTGGTCGTGCTGTGGGACATCCATTTATGCCAACTGGAACGTCACGTGAATGAGTGTTGTGTGGTCTACCGGCTGCCCATTGCGGAGCGCCGGCTTGAAACGAATGCTTTCGGCAACGTGCCGTGCTTCTTCATCGAGCCCATGGCCGAGGCCATTGACAACGCCAATCACCTCGACCTGACCGCTGGCGAGGAAACGAACCTTGAGGGTGACTTCACCCTGGACCCGTGCTTCTTGCGCCTCGGCGGTGTAGCGCGCCTTCGGCTCGGAGATCACGACCGGTGGAGTGAACGCCGCCTCAGTAGCCTGCGCTATTTGCACATGGCCCGGGCCGCCCACCGCGGGGCCAAAGCTGGCGCTGGCAACTTGACCGTGGCCACCCGGCTTTCCTGTTCCACCGACTACGCCGTTTGCAAATCCGGCCGAGGCAACGGCGCCGTGGCTGGTGCCGCCGGGTACGCCATTCTTGACACCGGCGCCAAAATCGACCCCCTGCACTGTGCCTTTGCGTGCCGCCCCCGCGCCGCTATTTGCGCCTGGCGCTGCATTGAAGGAGCCAAGCGCGGCGATAGTTGCCGGGCGATTGGCATTCGGGTTCGGAGCCACCGCATGCGGGTCGCCAAAGCCACCCATGGTCGTCTGCGGCTTGCTTTGATTGTTTGCTACCGGCGTCGGCTTATTGCTGGCAAACATGCCAACCTTCGGTGCCGGTGGCGGCGCAACTGCCTTCGGCGGCGCCGGAGGAAGGATCGGAGGCGGCTTCGGCGTATCCAGCTTCACTGGCTTGGGCGGCTCGATCTCCGGCCTGGGCGGCTGAATCTTGGGGGGCTCAATCTTTGCAATTTCAAGCTTGGGGGGTTGCGGAGGCGCGACAACTTTGACCTTTGGTACTTCAACCTTAGGCGGCTTCGGCGGCTCGACAGGGAAGAGCAGCGCATCCGCCTGCATCTTCTTTACTACCACCTGGTGGTGGATGGCCCCGATGATCAGCAGCAAGATCAGTATGGTCACGTTGGTGACCATGCTGGTCGCCAGGGACCCCCAGCGGCTCTGTCCATCGTCCAAGAGACCAAAGTTCGTATTTACTGAAATGCGTTCGGTCGGCATATGTTCCCTACTCGGTTAACGATCGTGAAAATTGACGTACGCTGGTTGTCCAGCCCTCCATTGCAATTTCTGACACCGTGTGCCACCTGGATCGAGTGGCCCGCTCTCGTCTCACAGCTCAGAAACTTGGCAAGGAATTCAATCTCACTCTGGTACGAAAGTACCTCCGAGTGCTTGAAAGATACCTTGGATTCCCAAGGTATTGCAGTACCCCGAAAGTGGTGCCCAGGCGGAACATAGGTGTATCGCGAACTGCCTCCTACTGCCTGGATATCCCCTTCCTTTCAAGGCCCTCGCCAGCCCTGCGGGGAGCCGGCGCCCGCGCATGAACACATATGCGCTTATGCTCCATAATACCGGGGTGAGACGGGTCGGAAAGTACCCGTGGTTGCTCGTTTACAAAGCGTAAACGTTGCGGTCACGTTGGTAATGACGTCAAACCGGCTGACTTGGTTCAAAACGGGAGACATTCTTGAACATCCTGGTGACGGGTGGAGCAGGCTACATCGGTGGAACGGTCGCACTCCGGCTGCTGTCGGGCGGCCACAACGTATTGATTTACGACAACTTCTGCCACGGCCATAGGGACCTGGTCCCAGCCGGCACCCGCCTCATAGAAGGCGATCTGGCCGATCGGAAGCGGCTGGAAGGCGTCTTTCGCGACGAGAAAGTCGATGGCGTGATGCATTTCGCGGCGCTGATCGAAGCCGGCGAAAGCATGAAGCATCCCGAGGTCTACTTCCGCAACAACACCGCATCCACCCTGAGCCTGCTGGAAGCCATGCTGGCTATGGGAGTTGGGCGGCTGGTCTTCTCGTCTACGGCTGCTGTCTACGGTGAGCCGAAGAGCACGCCGATCGAGGAGGACGCTGCGCTGGCGCCCACCAACGCCTATGGCGAGAGCAAGCTCCTGGTAGAGCACATGCTGACCTGGATGAACCGGATCCACGGTCTGCGCTATGCCAGCCTGCGTTATTTCAACGTCGCAGGCGCGGTGGAAGGACGGGGTGAGGCCCATGAGCCGGAATCGCACCTGATCCCGTTGATCCTCGACGTCGCTCTGGGGCGCCGGCAGAATATCAAGATCTTCGGTAAGGATTATCCGACGCCGGATGGCACCTGCATCCGCGACTATGTGCACGTCGGCGATCTGGCCGATGCGCACATCCTGGCCTTAGAGGCGCTCCGCACGCACTCCCGCCTGATCTACAACATCGGCAACGGGCAGGGATTCAGTGTGCGGGAAGTGGTCGAAGCGGTGCGCCGGGTCACCGGCCATCCCATTCCGGTGATCGAAGAGCCCCGCCGCGCCGGAGATCCAGCCGTGCTGGTGGCCAGCTCAAGACGGATCATCGACGAACTGGGTTGGCATCCGCGCTACAGCTCGCTGGACGAGATCGTTCGATCGGCCTGGGTGTGGCATCAGCAACGCTTTGGCGGAAGAACTGAGAATCAGCCTACGAAGGCAAACTCGGGAAGCACAGTCGCTGATCGACTCAGTTGATGCCGACGCCGCGATCTTCCGTGCCCGGCTCTGCCATCTGCCGGTTTTCGCGTAGGCCTTGCTCTTCTCGCGGTCACGGTCACGCTCCAGCGGTTCACGGCAAAGAAGCAGAGGATCAGAATCGGAGAATTACGGCTCCGATAAGCCATCGGCTGCGGCCGGCAGTGATGCAATTCGCGCGTTCCCTGCCGCTGCCAACCCCTCGGCTCGAGAGAGTTCGCGCCTAATCAAGATCGGTACCCCTCTTCATCGTGTTGGATGCAACCGCCTGACGCCCGCTCCGCAGCGTCGCGGTCTCTTTCCGATCCTCCGCGAGACTGCTCCACGAATTCCAGCACCAGAATGCAAGCCCGATCGTGAGCACGATCCCTACGCATAAGAGACAGATGATGACCATGGCGAGCCACCTCCACTGATACGAGTGGCGCCCAGTCGCTGGGGTTGCCGGTCCTGCTCACGAGGGCTTGATCTGAGCGGGCGCGTGGGTTTGCAGATGGGTGAATAGCTTCGCCGCGCCCAGGGCAGTGTTGTAGACGCCCCAGGCCAGCGGGATGGAGACAATGATCCAGGCGGCGGCGATCAGGCTCGCGGGAGTCTTGCTCGGCGAAGAATGCTTGGTCTCGGTGGTCATAGGGTCCTCTCTCTCTGGCGCCTTTCAGTGCGCGGCCGGCATCGCGCCAACGGGCGGTTTCTTCATCCAGAATCGCTCTGCTACCGGGCGCACCAGCAGATTGGCGAAGAAGCCAACCACCAGTAGTCCCGCCATGATGTGCAGGATGAGCGGGTAAGCCTGCTCGCGTGGCATATGCATGGCGATGTAGTGATCGAGAATGCCGTTGACGATGAGCGGCCCGACAATCCCGGCGACCGACCAGGCGGTCAGCAGACGGCCGTGAATCGCGCTCACGTTGTAGGGGCCGTACATATCGCGCAGATACGCGGGTATGGTGGCGAAGCCCCCGCCATACATGCTGATCAGCAGACCAGCGATGAGCACGAACAGCGCTACGCTGTCCAAATGTTGTGTGCCCGTGTAGGGCAGCAGGAAGTACAGAATTGCGCCAACTATGAAAAAGATCATGTAGGTCGGCTTGCGGCCGATGAAGTCTGAACAGGAGGCCCATATGAAGCGGCCGCCCATATTGAACAGGCTGAGCACGCCAACAAAACCGGCGGCGGCCACGGCCGAGACCTGACCATGAAAGAGGTCCTGGATCATGGGGGAGGCCTGCTCCAGGATCCCGATGCCCGCCGTCACGTTGAGCGCCAACACCAGCCACAGGAAATAAAACTGCGGCGTGCGCATGGCCGTGTTCACCTCCACGTTATGTGAGCTGATCATCGCGGAGTGACGGACGGGCGGGGTCCATCCGGCAGGCTTCCAGTCATCCGCGGGAACGCGCACGGTGAAGACGCCGAACATCATGAAAACGAAATAGAGTATTCCCATGGTGACCCACGTGCCCGGAATGGCCGCATGGCCGCCACCTTTGAAGAAGGCCATGAGATGGGTGCCCAGCGGCGAGCCGATCATGGCTCCGCCGCCGAAGCCCATGATGGCCATGCCCGTGGCGAGACCAGGGCGGTCCGGGAACCATTTGATCAGCGTAGAGACCGGCGAAATATATCCAAGGCCAAGCCCGATGCCTCCGATGACGCCGTAGCCGAGATAAATGAGCCAGAGCTGGTGCGTGCTGGCGCCGGCCGCGGCGACCTCAAAGCCCAGGCCGAAGCAGCAGGCTGCAACGAACATTGCCTTCCGTGGCCCCGCCGTCTCCAGCCACTTGCCGAATAGCGCCGCGGAGAGACCCAGAAAGGCGATGGCAATCGAGAATATGTAGCCGATCTCCTTAAGGTTCCACTGCGAGCCGTCCGCCCCATGCAGCGCCAGCAGCGGGTTCTTGAAGACGCTAAAGGCATAGACCTGGCCGATAGAGAGGTGAATTGCCAAAGCCGCTGGAGGTACAAGCCAGCGGCTGTAACCTGGCGCGGCAACTGTACGCGAACGATCGAGGAATGAGGCAGCCATTCAGTCTCCCTACTGTTTGATTCCCCAAACATGATTAAAGAAGCAAACCAGAAACCCTACGACGCGCCACACCATGCCGTCTACCGTTGCCGACGTGATTCCTCTCGCGACTTCCCATTGCGGTGCCAATGCCTGGGTGCCGGTTATCGAGAGATTTCCCTCGGCCGGCTTGTTCAATGGCGGCCGAGGGGACTCTCCCAGCTCTGAAGTCGTGATTGTCGAAGTGAATTCCGTTCCAGTCGCATGGAATGGAGAAGGCGGCTGGACGAGGTAGGGCATGTATCTCGCGTGCTATCCTTGCAGCCGTTTCGCCGCACCTGCATCGATGGTGGGCGATTCTGGGAGCGATAACTTATGCTGCAATTTACGGCCAGATACATTCTTCCGCAGGTCCTGCTTGGCGCGGGCCTGCTTGCTATTGCGACAGCACTTCCCGCGCAGGTGGTGGTCACGCATGGACCCCAGATCGGCTCCTCCAACCCCATCACCGCCGATCCGCCGGTCGAGCGCCCGCATACCACGCCCTGCACTGTGCAGCTCTTCACCAACGAGCAATTCGCCGACTTCAACATCAAGGACTTCAACTACGCGCCGCCATCGGACTGCCATGGTCCCTGGGCCAAGGTTGTCTTCTCGGCCGACTTCACCGTCACTGCGGGACGCCAGTTCGATCGCACGGCGCAGTTCCTGATCGGCAACATGAACATCTTCTACGGCACTACTTCGGAGCCGCGCGCCACATTGAGCCCGTCGTGGCATGTCGAGAGCGATGTGACGGACCTGAGCGCGGGCCTGCAGACTCCGCAAACAGGTCATGCGATTCTCGGCAACTTCGTCGGCGTCTCCGGCGGGGTCACGTACAACGGCATCATCTACGCCAATGCGCAGCTTGATTTCTATCCAGCCGATTTCCGCGACCGGGCACCCAGGGTGGCGGATGTCGTGGTGCCGCTGCCCACCGCAAGCGTCGGCGCCTTTACGCTCAACACGACGGCAGACCAGTTGAGCCAGAGCGTGACTCTGCCGCGCAACACCGAAGAGGCATACCTCGACGTCTTCGCGCAGAGCCAGTCGAACGATGAGTTCTGGTGGACCTGCGTGCCCAGCGATGTGAGTGGCGAACTGGAAAGCTGCGGCAACACCGCCTTCCGCGAGACGGAGATCAGCATCGACGGTAAGCCGGCCGGCATTGCGCCGGTATACCCCTGGATCTACACCGGAGGCGTCGATCCGTATCTCTGGGAGCCGATTCCTGGGGTGCAGACGCTCAACTTCAAACCCTTCCGGGTGAACCTGACGCCCTTCGCCGGTGTTCTTTCCGATGGCAATCCTCACACGGTCGGGATCAGCGTCTACAACGCAGACAGCTACTTCCTGGCTACCGCGAATCTGCTCGCCTTCACCGATCCGCACGCGCAACGCACGAATGGCGGCCTGTTGAGCGATACTCTTTCGGCAGCTCCCACACCGATTGTCAGCGAGGATCTCAATACCGATTCCAGTGGCAACATCACCGGCACGGTTGGGGTGACCTCAGCGCGTCGCTATTCCATCAGCGGCTGGACGACCACCTCGCACGGGCGCGTCGAAACCACGGTCAGCGGCAATGTGAGCTTCAGCAACAACCAGAAATTCACCATCAACTCCAGCCAATACATCCAGGACATTGCGCAATCGACGACGATGGATGTTTCGACCACGAGCAAACAGGGCGTCCTGTCGACTGTCGACGCGAAACACTACTCCTATCCACTCAGCTTCCTCATCGATGAAGAGTTCGCATCTGATGGATCGGCGAGTGAACTAAATACCTCAAATCAGGTCTACCAGGCGACCGAGGACAAGTCCCTTGGCTTCCTGCCGATCTTCCACAGCGCGGTATCGAACCAGGTCTCGTCGACGGACACGGATCTCTTTAGCTCGACCGGCAGCTTCATTGGCCCGAGCAACGCCTCCAGCACCCAGACATACAAGGCCAGCAACACGCTCGGCTATTGCTATGGAAGGAAGCTGGTCTCGGCGTCGAATAAGCTGACTGGAGTCGATAACGTGAGCTGTCACTAATTCGCCGCAGCATAACCGGAGCCCGCCTTTGCAACGGAGGCGGGCTTCTGTACATAGGTGCGTAAGATTGACGAGGATGCAAGAGAGCACCGAATGAACGTCGTCATCTTTGGCGGGAGTGGAATGGTCGGCCAGGGCGTGCTGCTGGAGTGCCTGCGCGACACCGGCGTCGAGCAGGTGCTGGTTATCGGGCGTTCGAGTACCGGCCGGCAGCATGCCAAGCTGCGTGAAGTGCTCGTCAAGGATCTCTTTGAGGTGGCCTCATACTCTAGCGAGCTGACCGGTCTCGATGCATGCTTCTTCTGCCTCGGCGTCTCCTCGGCCAGGATGAGCGAAGCCGCGTATCGGCGCCTGACCTACGACCTCACCGTGTCCATAGCGCGGGAGCTCGCGATGCGTAACTCCGCGCTTTGCTTCGTCTACGTCTCCGGCGCCGGCACGGATAGCACAGAGCATGGCCGTACCATGTGGGCGCGGGTGAAGGGCGCAACGGAAAATGCGCTGCTGCGCATGCCCTTCCGCAGCGCCTTCATGTTCCGGCCGGGCCTGATCCAGCCGCTGGATGGCATCCGCTCGAAGACGCGCGTCTATCGGATCGTCCTTGTCCTGGCCGCGCCGGTGCTGCCTCTGCTGCGCCGCGCGTTCCCGAGGTCGATCTCGACGACGCGCGAGATCGGTCAGGCCATGCTCTTCGTAGCACGCAATGGCTTGCCGCGGCCTCTGCTCGAACCGCAGGACATTCACGCCGCAGCAATACGCACGCCGTAGCGCCCGGGATGGCGCGCTTGCCCTCGATTGCTGCTTCCCGTTAGTGTTGAGCCGGTATGCGCGGTTCTGAGATTTGCCGCGCGGAGGATATCCGAACGCATGGCCGAGACGGCAGAGAATCAGCACTTCACCTCCACCCTGCATGAGACGCGGGTCTTTCCCCCGCCCGCGGACTTCGCCGCGAAAGCGCACGTGAGCGGGATGGCTGCGTATGAGGAGCTGTATCGCCGCTCCATCGATGAGCCGGATGCGTTCTGGGCTGAAGTTGCCGGCGAACTGGACTGGTTCACGCCGTGGACCAAGGTGCTGCACTGGAAGGCGCCGCATGCGCAGTGGTTCGTCGGCGGCAAGCTGAACCTCTGCCATAACTGCGTGGACCGGCACGCTCTGGGAACGCGCGCGGAGAAGACCGCGATCCTGTGGGAGGGCGAGCCGGGCGAGGTGCGCAGGCTCACCTTCCGTGAGCTGCATGCGGAGGTGCAGCGCTTCGCGAATGTGCTGAAGGGTCTCGGCGTGAAGAAGGGCGACCGCGTTGCCATCTACATGGGCATGACGCCGGAGCTTGCCATCGCGTTGCTGGCATGCGCGCGCATAGGGGCGGTGCACTCGGTCATCTTCGGCGGTTTTGCTGCGAATGCGCTGGTCGATCGCGTCAACGACGCTGAGTGTGTCGCGGTGGTCACGCAGGACGGGTCATTCCGACGTGGCGCAGAGGTAAAGCTGAAGAAGGTGGTCGATGAGGCGCTCGCGCAATGCGCCAGCGTGAAGAAGGTCGTCGTCTACCAGCGGACAGGCAGCGAAGTGGAGATGAAGGCCGGGCGCGATTTCTGGTGGCACGAGCTGATGGAGAAGGCTGCACCCGAGTGTCCGGCAGAGCCACTCGATGCGGAGCATCCGCTCTACATCCTCTATACATCGGGGACGACGGGGAAGCCAAAGGGCCTGGTCCACACGACCGGCGGCTACAGTGTGGGTACCTACTACACCAGCAAGCTGGTCTTCGATCTCAAGGACGACGATGTGTACTGGTGCTCCGCGGATATCGGCTGGGTCACCGGGCACTCGTATGTGATCTACGGCATCCTGCAAAACGGCGTCACGACGCTGATGTATGAAGGCGCGCCCACTTGCCCCGCGCCGGATCGTTTCTGGAAGATCATCGACGATCACAAGGTGACGGTCTTCTATACCGCGCCCACGGCAATCCGTGCGTTCATTGGGCTTGGCAATGAGCATGTGGAGAAGCATTCGCTTGCATCGTTGCGTCTGCTGGGTTCGGTCGGAGAGCCCATCAACCCCGAGGCATGGATGTGGTACCACGACAAGATCGGGCGCGGGCGCTGCCCCATTGTCGATACCTGGTGGCAGACGGAGACCGGCGCCATCATGATCGCGCCGCTGCCCGGCGCCGTGCCGACGAAGCCTGGCTCGGCGACGCTGCCCATGCCGGGAATCGTGCCTGAGATCGTGACGAAAGACGGAAAGCCGGTGCCCAAGGAACAAGGCGGACTGCTGGTGATTCGGCGGCCTTGGCCGTCGATGGCGCGTACCATCTACGGTGATCCCGAGCGATTTGAGAAGACCTACTGGTCGGAGTTTCCGGGAACATATCTTACCGGCGACGGTGCGCGGCAGGATGAGGAGGGCTACTATTGGCTGCTGGGCCGGGTGGATGACGTGATCAACGTGAGTGGCCACCGCCTTGGCACCATGGAAGTGGAGAGCGCGCTGGTTTCCCATCCGAAGGTCGCGGAGGCCGCTGTCGTCGGCCGGCCGCATGACCTGAAGGGACAGGCGATCTCGGCGTTTGTCACTCTCGAAGGCGGGCAGAAGCCGTCCAAGGAGCTGAAGGATGAACTGCGCGCCTGGGTTGCAAAAGAGATCGGCGCGCTGGCTAGACCGGACGATATTCGCTTTACAGATGCGTTGCCCAAGACGCGCAGTGGGAAGATTATGCGCCGTCTGCTGCGCGAACTCGCAGCGGGTGCTGGGGAGATTAAAGGAGATACGACCACGTTAGAAGACCTCCAGGTCATTGCTCGCCTGAGGGAGAAAGACGAGGTCTGATCGCACTCTCGAGTTAACAATGAACCCCAAAAATGAATCGTAGAAACATATTGAAGTGGGCCGGAAGTGGTGTGGCTCTGGCGGGTGCCCCCTTTCTTGGAGCGGCAGGCGCAGTCCATCCTGCCGCTTCGCCTGAAGGATTCTTCGATGCTCGACGCTATGGCGCCACCGGCGATGGCAAGACGCTCGACACGAAAGCTATTCAGAACGCCATCGACGCAGCCGAACGAGTGGGTGGCGGGACGGTTTTGTTTCCCGCAGGCACCTACGCGAGCTACTCGATTCATCTCAAGAGCAACGTGGCCCTCTACCTCGACCAGGGCGCGACACTGCTGGCCGCCGCCGTCCCGCTCGAAGGAACCACCACCGGCGGCTATGACGCGGCAGAGGCGCAGGGCGCGTGGGAGCCCTATCAGGACTATGGTCACAATCACTGGCACAATAGTCTGCTGTGGGGTGAGAACCTCCACGATGTCTCGATTCTGGGACCGGGCCGCATCTGGGGCAAAGGACTGAGCCGCGGCCATCAGCAAGACACCGACCGGCCACCGGATTCCAGCAAGCCCGGCGTTGGCAACAAGACAATCGCGCTGAAGCTGTGCCGCAACATCACGTTGCGCGACTTCCAGATCCTCGAAGCCGGATGGTTCGGCATCCTTGCCACCGGGGTCGATAACCTCACCATCGACAATCTCCGCATCGATACCAACCGCGATGGCATGGATATCGACTGCTGCCGGAATGTGCGCGTCTCAAACTGCACTGTGAACTCGCCCTACGACGATGGCATCTGCCCCAAGAGCTCCTTTGCGCTCGGCTACGCTCGCTCAACCGAAAATGTCACTATCACCAATTGCTTCGTCACCGGCAATTACCAGATCGGCTCGGTGCTGGATGGCACGTGGAAGCCGATGCCGCCCTCTTTCGCCGGGCATGCTACGGGACGGATCAAGTGCGGCACGGAATCGAATGGCGGCTTCCGCAATATCACCATCTCAAACTGCGTCTTCGAGAGCTGCCGCGGTTTCGCGCTGGAGACGGCTGACGGTGCGATCGTGGAAGACATCGTCTTCAGCAACATCGCGATGCGCAACATCACGCAGGCGCCGATCTTCCTGTTCCTGGGCTCGCGTATGCGTGGGCCGAAGGATGCTGCAATCGGCACGCTGCGTCGCGTTCTGCTCAGCAACATTGTGAGCTCGCATGCAGGACAGTTGCCGAGCCTGATGGTCGGCATCGTCGATCATCCGATTGAGGACGTGAAGATCAGCGATGTCTACCTGCACCAGCAGGGTGGCGCCGGCCCGGCCATGGCGGCAATCCAGCCGCCGGTCAAGGAGAGCGCTTATCCCGATCCGGGGATCTACGGCGATCTTCCCGCGACCGGATTTTATCTGCGCCACGTGCGCAATCTGGAAGTGAGCAACGTCGAAGTGGCGGCTGAAGCCGCAGACGCACGCGCCGCCTTCTGCCTGCAGGATGTGGAGGACGCGGATTTCTTTCGCGTGCGCGTGCCGAGGGGTTCGACTGCCTTCGATCTACGCGCCGCGCGGAATTTTCGCAGCTTCGGCAGCCTCTCGGCGCCGGACACTCATCTGGACGTTGCGGAGAACCGCAAGCTCTAAGCGCAAGATCTGGGGAACGGTCACGTTACCTGCCACCCCTCCCCCCTCCCGTACCGGGAGGTTGCTGCCTAAGTCGTTCTACAGCAGCAGGTTAGACCCTCTCCCGCGGGTCAAATATGTCCATCCAAAGGAGTTATCGCTAAATTTGTCCTGGCAAAGGACTTAACACTGGCAAAATCCTTGCGCTGCAAAGAAATGGATACCGCAAAACAGAAACGCCCGCGGATCGCGGGCGCTTTCTGTATCTCTATTTCCAGTGTAGCGAAATCAGCAGGGTGAAATGGCACATTTCGGAAGAATGTTTCTGTCGCGGTTTCAAATTGAGACCTGCTGCGGTCCGGGGCCGTTATGAAGTTTGACGCTGATGAGGCGCGATCTGCGAGGACCTATTCGATTGGTCAATGGGTGCATTGTTTGAATGCTAAGTCTAGGAGGAGCACGAGGTGTTGCGAAAAGCTGAACTCAGCCGTGAGACTGATTCAGAGAACTACCTCGGAGGCTCCTCAGAGACGATATGTATTACATCGGACTGGATGTTCACA
>DASXGY010000154.1:0-18975 GCA_036488835.1 Acidobacteriaceae bacterium | reverse complement strand
AAGCACCGAGACCGCAACCAGGCCGTGGTCGTCAATGGATTTAGATACGTCCGTGGGCAGCGGGCCGGAGTTGCCGATGCACGTGGTGCAGCCGTAGCCGACGACGTTGAAGCGCAGCTTGTCGAGATAGGGCAGCAGGCCGGACTTCTGATAGTAATCGGTGACGACGCGCGAGCCCGGCGCCAGAGATGTCTTTACCCACGGCGGCACGCTCAGGCCCTTCTCGACTGCCTTCTTCGCCAGCAGCCCCGCCGCCACCATCACCGACGGGTTGGACGTGTTGGTGCAACTCGTAATCGCAGCGATCACAATTGAGCCGTGGTCCAGATACTTGTCCGGATCGACGCCGAAGCGCTGCTTCACGCTGGCCGCGGTCGTGTGCTCCTCGGCGGTCGCTGCTGGATGACCGCCCTCACCCTCCCAGCGGCTCACCTGGCGCGCCGCGGACTGGTTGCCGTTCGGGCCGAGTAGCGTGGGCAGCAGCTTCTTGAAGTTCTCTCCGGCATTCTTCAGCAGTACGCGGTCCTGCGGACGCTTCGGTCCAGCCACCGATGGCTGAACAGTGCTCAAGTCGAGTTCGATCGTCGCTGAGTACTCCGCCTCCGGCGCGCCCGGCGCGTGGAAGAGCGCCTGCTCCTTGTAATACGCCTCGACCAGTGCGATCTGCTCATCGCTCCGGCCGGTCAGCCGCAGATAGCGCAGCGTCTCCACATCGACGGGGAAGATGCCGCAGGTCGCTCCATACTCGGGCGCCATGTTGCCGATAGTGGCGCGGTCGGCCAGCGGCAGCTCCGCAATGCCGCTACCGTAGAATTCCACGAACTTGCCCACCACGCCAAGCTTGCGCAGCATCTCGGTCACGGTCAGGACGAGATCGGTTGCCGTCGCGCCTTCGCGCAACTTGCCGGTGAGCTTGAACCCCACCACCTGTGGCACCAGCATGGAAACCGGCTGGCCCAGCATCGCGGCCTCGGCTTCAATACCGCCAACGCCCCAGCCCAGCACACCCAGGCCGTTGATCATCGTGGTGTGGGAATCGGTGCCGACCAGCGTGTCGGGATACGCCCGCAGCGTGCCGTTCACCTCGGTGGTGAAGACGACGCGCGCCAGGTATTCCAGGTTCACCTGGTGGCAGATGCCCATGCCCGGCGGCACAGCAGAAAAATTGCGGAAGGAGGATTGTCCCCACTTCAGGAATGCGTAACGCTCACGGTTACGTTCAAATTCCATCGCCGCGTTGATGTCGTAGGAGCGCGCCGTGCCGTATTCATCCACCTGCACCGAGTGGTCGATAACCAGCTCGGCCGGCTGTAGGGGATTGATCTTCTCCGGATTGCCGCCCAGCATCTTCATGGCGTCGCGCATGGCCGCCAGATCCACGATGGCAGGCACGCCGGTGAAGTCCTGCATCAGCACGCGCGCGGGCATGAAGGCAATCTCCCGATCCGCCTCCGCCTTGGGGTGCCACTTCGCGAGGAACTCGATGTCTGCCGCGGTCACGGACTTGCCGTCCTCCTGGCGCAACAGGTTTTCGAGCAGGATGCGCAGCGAGTAGGGAAGCTTCGCCAGCGAGACGCCCTTCTGCTCGAGCGCCTTCAGGCGATAGACCTCGTAGGATTTGCCATTGCTGGTGAGAGTGGATTTGCTGCCAAAGCTGTTCATCGGAATCATGTCTCCTGTGTCGTGACAAAGCGGTTCGAAGTGCGCCTGAAGGCACACCGGGCGAGCGCAGGTATGCGGCCCAGGGAGGGCAACGCCAGCTCCGGCGGCAGGCAGTCTTCAGGAGAGGGGGGTGCGTCCGCGATCGTGGCGGCCGCGGCGAAAACGCTGAGTGCGAGGGGCATCGGAGGTCGACAGATGCTGGTAGTTCATGTCCGGCATCTAGTGTAACTCCATCGCAGCAGACAGGAGCCAGCAGACAGGAGAATGACGGGCGCATTGGACTCGTTCGCCGCGGGCAGTGCATCCTTGTCAGGCATGCCCACCTACGTTCACGACGGCCTGACCCTCTGGTACGAAGAGAGCGGCAGCGGTTTGCCGGTCATCTTTCTGGCCGGCGCCATGGGCGATCACACCCAATGGGACACTGTCGTCCCGCAGTTGAACGGCCTACGCTCGATCACTCCGGACAATCGCGACGCAGGAAACAGCAGCATGGCCAAACGCGATTACTCGGTGCGCGATATGGCCGGCGACGTGCTCGCACTGATGGGCCATCTCAATCTGGAGAGGGCCAGCCTCGTGGGCCACTCGCTGGGCGGCAAGGTCGTCCAGGAGGTGGCACTGCTTGCTCCGGCGCGCGTCGACAAACTGGTGCTGGTCTGCTCGTCGGCGCAGCATGACGTGCAGACCCGCTCGCTGATGGAGCTCTGGATCAGCATGCGTGAAGAGATTGCCGACGACCTGATCTTCGCTCAGATGATCTGTTTCTGCGTCATGGGTCCCGATCTGCAGGCGAAATATGCCCTGCGAGATGCAGCGGAGATGTGGATGATGAGGACCAGGCTGCAGCCCGGCTCGGGATTTATCCGCAACGTGGAGGCATCGCTGGCCAACGATACGCTCGCGCGGCTCGGCGACATCCAGGCGCCCACCTTGGTCGTCTACAGCGACTGCGATCTCATCTTCCCAGTCAAACATGGCGAGCAACTGGTGGCGGGCATTCCCGGCGCCAAAGGAGTGTTGATGGAAGGCTGCGGCCATGCACCCATGTCCGAGCGCCCGGTGCAGCTTGCGCAACTGCTGCAGCAGTTTCTGCTACCGGATTAGCGGCTGCCGAGCGACTGCCACAGCAGAACCCCATTCAACGACAAGATGATGGTCGTGGTGAGCCAGCCCAGCGACTGGATCACTCGGCCGTTCACGAAACGGTCCATCACCTTCGCCCGCTGCGTCAGGATGAGCAACGGGATCAGCGCGAAGGGCAGCGTGAAGCTGAGCGCGGCCTGCGAGAGTAGCAGGATGCGCAGCGGGTCGAGTCCGATGCCGATCACGATCAGCGCCGGCAGCAGCGTAAGCAGGCGGCGCAGGAAGATCGAGAAGCGCACCTGCAGGAACCCTTCCAGGATCATCTGTCCGGCCATGGTGCCGACGGTGGAAGACGACAGACCCGAGCAGAGCAGCGCCACAGCAAAGATTGTGGCCGAGGCAGGCCCGACCAGCGGACCCAGTGTGGCATGCGCCGCCTCGATCGACATGCTGGTCATTCCCTTGCCGGCGAAGGCCGCCGCAGCGACGATGATCATGGCGGAGTTCACCAGCCACGCGCCATTCATCGCCAGAATCACGTCGAACAGCTCCATGCGCAGCAGCCGTGTCCGCGTCAGGAAGATGGGCTCGTCGCGTTGTGCGAGTTCCGCCTGCACCCGTGGTTGCACCAGGCCGGAGTGCAGATAGACGACGTGCGGCATCACCGTAGCGCCCAGCATCGCCACAGCGAGATAGAGACTCTTGCCGTCGAGGATTGGCACAACCGTGTGGTACGCGATCGATCCCCAGTGCGGGTGGATGAAGAACATCTCCGCCGCGTAGCAGCCGCCAATCACTGCGACAAAGAGCATGATGACCAGCTCAAGCTGGCGGAAGCCCCACTGCTGCAGCGCGAGGATGAAGAAGACGCAGATGGCCGATGCGACCGCGGCCAGCAGCAGGACATGCGTGCGCGTCACCCCGCTGGCCAGCAGTCGCGGTCCGAGTAGCAGATAGAAGCCCAGTGCAGCGCCGAGAAACTCTGCCAGGTCGGTCGCTAGCGCGGAGATCTCCGCTGCCGCCCACAGAAAGATGGTCGTGCCGCGGGAGAAGTGGATACGGCAATTCTCCGGCAGGGTGTGGCCGGTAGCGATGCCCAGCTTCGCCGACAGGTATTGGATCAGGATGGCCATCGCGTTCGACCACAGCAGGACCCACAGAAGCTGGTAGCCGAAACGGGTGCCACCCTCGAAGTTGGTGGCGAAGTTGCCGGGATCGATATAGGCAATGCTCGCGACAAAGGCCGGCCCGAAGTAGTACAGCCACTTGCGCTGCCCGGTGCGGGGAAGGTCGCCTGCCCGGGCTGTCGCTGTGGTCGCCATAGTAGGAGTATAGGTTAGATTTAGGCTAGCCTTAATCAAAATTTAGGCATACCTGAATATGATTTCGCCCGCTCCGGATGACATTTGCACAAAAGTCGCGGCAATCCTAGATTGGCTGCGTATAGATTGGGCTGCATGAAGATTAAGAGTCCCTACCGGGTAACGCCGGGCGCGAAATTTCGACTGAAAGACTGGCCTACCAACGACACTGGCACCTTTAAAGACGAGGCCGCCGCCCAGGAAGATTTGAAGAAGCACCGTCAAAACCTGGGCAACCTGCAGGATGTGCTCTTTGCTGATGCGAAGCACGCGCTGCTGATCGTGCTGCAGGCGATGGACACCGGCGGGAAAGACGGCACGATCCGCCACATCTTCACCGGAGTGAACCCCCAAGGTGTGGACGTTACGCCGTTCAAGGTGCCCACGCCGCTCGAAGCTGCGCACGACTATCTATGGCGCGCGCATGCCGCGGTACCCCGGCGGGGCACCATCGGCATCTTCAATCGCTCGCACTACGAAGACGTGCTCGTGACGCGGGTCCATAAAATGATCAGCGACAAGGTGGCGAAGCGGCGATTCCGCGAGATCAATCAGTTTGAAGAGATGCTCAACGATAACGGCGTCATTATCCTGAAGTTCTTTCTCCACATCAGTCACAAGGAACAGACCGCACGGCTGAAGGCCCGCTGCGACGACAAGGAGAAGCATTACAAGATCAGCGAAAGCGACTTCCACGAGCGCGTCTACTGGCACAAATATTACGAGTATTACGAAGACGCGATTGCCGCGACCAGCCAAAAGCACGCGCCGTGGTTCGTGATTCCTTCGGATCACAAGTGGTATCGCAACGTCGCGGTATCGCAGATTATCGTCCACGCTCTCGAAGGGATGAATCTGAAGTACCCGCTGCCGACGTTCGATGTCTCGAAGGTGTGCGGAGAGGTGTAAGGGAAGCTCGGTATGCGGCACGGCTGTGACGACCTTGCGGCCGTTAGCTAAGAGCGTGCGACCAATGCGGCAGGGAAATGTTGAGCCACGAACATGAACTCCAACTGAGTGAGGGACAGCAGGCCTTCTAAGGCTTTTTCCGCGCTCAGTTCCGGATCACTTGCTAGACGTTCGTAACTGCTCAGGAACTCTGATCGCAGAGCCGGAAACTTTCCATCGAAGTTTCCCTTGAACCGCCAGTTTTCGCTGTCAGTGACCATTCCGCACCAATAAGCAAGTGCAAAGAACCAGTCGAACCCTGACCGTATCGTCCCCACCATGTAATCAATCTCACCCGCAGGAGGCCGATCCTCGAATCTCAAGAGAAACTTATAGAAGTCCGACGCGATGCGAATCGGTATGTGTAGGTTTTCGCGCTTGTCCGGATCGTCGAACTCCCCTTCGGTCTTCTCAACGATCAGGTTCTCAACGTGATCCAAGCTGTTCACTGCCGATTCTCCTTGCTGAATCGCCGGCTACGACTCGTAGTACAGATACCGCCGCCACTTCGGATCGGAGTGGCCGATCATGCGCATGATGTGCCGGCTGGTGTGCAGCGAGAAGGGCCGCGGCTCCCTCAGCAGCTTCATCTCTATCAGCTCGTTCAGCAGGTGGTTGCCTTTGCGCCGGTTGCAGTTGTGGCAGCAGGCCACCAGGTTTTCCCAGGTCGAGAGGCCACCGCGCGAGCGTGGCTGGACGTGGTCCAGCGTGAGCTCGCCGGAGTTCAGCACGATGCCGCAGTACTGGCAGGTGTTGCGGTCGCGTAGCAGGATGTTCTTGCGCGACAGCGCGCGCGTCTGGTGCGGGATGCGCCGGTATTCGAGCAGGCGGATCACCGACGGCATGGGCACACGCACGCGTGCAGCATGCAGGATCGCACCCTGCTCCTCTTCCGTGCGCGCGACGCCCTTCAGCACCAGCACTAATGCGCGCCTGGCGCCGCAGATATTGATCGGCTCATAGGAGGCATTCAGCACCAGCACCGGCCGCTGCATGGTGATCGGTTGCGCCACCCGGATCTCCACCGGCGGCGTATGCGTCAGTCTGGTCTTGCGTGTGTGCGCGCTTGCCTTTACTGGCGACATCCTGACCTCTCTCTCAAGTGAACGGCCTGCCCCAAAAACCTTCCCGTACCGCAATCGACTACGACTGCACCATCGTGCCCACTTCTGTATCTCCCACGGCTGCGTGATCCGTCAGCGCACCCGCGTCCCACATCGCAACCCCCTCGCGCTGCGTTCTCGCCACAGTGGCCACCCACACCGCTTTCGCGCCGGCCCGCAGCAGCACCCGGCTGCAGGCAGAAGCTGTGGCGCCGGTGGTGTAGATGTCGTCCACCAGCAGCACCACCCGGTCGCGTACACGCGCGCCGTCGCTCACCGCGAACGCACCTCGAAGATTGCGCCGGCGCCCCTGTGGACTGAGTCGTGACTGGCTGTCAGTTGCTTTCTGGCGTCGCAATACTCCTCGCCCCATCGCCCAGCGATGCGATTTGTCCGCACGCCCCAGCTCGCCGACCAGCGCGCTGGCAATCCGCTCCGCATGGTTGAAGCCGCGCTGGCGCCGCTTGGCGCGGTAGAGCGGCACCGGGATGACCAGGACACGTGTACCAGGCTCAATCGGCAACTCTGCCACGGTGGATGCGAGCCGCCGCCCCAGTGTTTTGGCGATAGGCTGCATGCCGTCATACTTCAGCAGGTGGATCAGGCCGCGCAGCTCGTTTTCATAGCGTCCAAAGGCGACGGCCTTCGAGAACCCGGCGGGTTTGTCCCGGCACAGGTCGCAGAGCCGCGGCTCATGCGCCGCGAGATGTGCCAGTGACGACTGAGGCAGCCCCAGGTCTTCACCGCAATGCGTGCACAGAACACCGCTTTGCGGCGCGACGGCCGACCAGCAGGATTCACAGATGGGAAGCGAAGAGAAGCGCAGGAGGGATTGCTTGCAGAGCGCGCAGGAGGCAGGGTAGAGCACGGCGCTCAATGCATCGAAGATCGGTTGCAGGGGACTTCGCAGAAAGCGCGCAGCCGCACGCCATGACAGTGTCACTGCTGCCGGAACGTCCGATGTCAGAGCTGTCTGACTGCGGAAGACCCACCCTCTTTCAACCAGTTGCCGCCCTGGGGGCACCACGCCGCCCGGGCACCAGGCGCCCGATGCACTAAGTATAGAGCAGGTGGCGCGCGGCCGTCATCAGCAAAGATGCTGGACGAAACCCTCGGATCGAGGTTGTAACAGCGTTTTCACGGGAGGCGTATATCCAGGCGCGATGGTCCGCGTGGCTTTCCGTCACGAAAAAGCCACATCTCGCGGCAGTTAGCCGGTGCATAGTAACAGTGAAACGCTTTAGACTGACCGCATGTCAAAGCAGCCTTCGCCCGAACTGTACGAGGTGCTCGCGGCGCTGGGCGATCCCGTTCGGCTGGACATCGTGCGCCAACTGGCGGAGCGCGGTGAGGTGCCCTGTGGTGGATTCGGTCTGGAGCTGGCGAAGTCCACCCTGTCGCATCACTTCAAAGTCCTGCGCGAGGCGGGTGTGGTCGGCGCGCGCTCGGAAGGAACGTCGCTGATGAATTACCTGGAGCGAGACGGGATCGAGCGCAGATTTCCTGGACTGCTGACCGGCGTGCTCGGAGCAAAGCCGCACCGGCGCCGCGGATAGAGCACTTTCACTAACGCTGCAAAGTATCGCGTCAACGAGCTGCAACGCTGCTGGTCTCGGGTCGCTTGGCAGCCAGCGCTTTGCTCTTCGAGAGCATCGTCGCCACCACTCCCAGGATGATCATCGCCGCGCCTGCTGCCTGCAGTGCGGAGACGTGCTCAGCGCCCAGCGTGACGCCAACGATGAGTGCGATCAGCGGGTTGACATAGGCGTAACTGGCGACGCGCGTGGCCGGCTCGTGATGGATGAGCCAGGTGTAGGACGTGAAGGCCAGGATCGACGCGCAGGTCACCAGATAGATGAATGAGACCACCGTGTGCCAGTGCCACGCTGCGAAGGCCGCGGGAATGCGCGGCAGCTCGCCGGCAACGGCGGAGATGACGATCAGCCCTACGCTGCCGAGCGCCATCTGCAGACCGGCGCGCATCGCCTGGTCATCGGGCAGCGTCAGGGAGCGGCTCCACAGCGTCGCAAACGCGAAGACCAGGCTGCCCGCCAACTCCACCAGGACGCCCGAGACCATCGAGTGTTCCAGACCGATGGAGCGCGTCACCATGCAGACGCCAACGATGCCCAGCAGCGTCGCTCCGGCGACCGGTATGCCCAACCGCTCGGTACGGAAGACCAGCACCTCGCCCAGCAGAATCCAGATAGGGATCATCGCCGCGATCACCGCGGCCGTTCCCGAGGCAATGCGCGTCTCTGCCCAGAAGAGGCAGCCATAGCTGCAAGCAAACAGCAGCAGACCCACCCACAGCGAATGCAGGAAGGCGCGCCCACTCACCCGTGCGCTGCCACGCCAGCGGCTGAAACAGTAGAGCGCCACGCCCGCGAAAAAGAAACGAATGGCCGCGGAGAAGAAGGGAGGCGTGACGGCGACCATGTCGCGGATGGCCAGGAACGATCCACCCCAGAAGACGTAAATCGCCCCGTAGGCCAATATGCGAACCGTCTTCCGCGAGACCGCCATAGTTAAGAGGATAGAGCAGCCTGCTGTACGCTTCCGCCGTTCCGGGCGCAGTCTACGCAGCGACGCTGCGGACCACCCGAATTGCGATTCCAGCCTGCGAATAGCGATGCTGCGCTGATACACTCGCTGTTCCCCGAAAGCCGTCAATGCACCGAAGGTGAATCACGTGCCCGAAACCGTACAGCAATCTCAACCGCCGCAGCAGTTTCAACCATTCGTTCCGGCTACAGAGTCGCGTCCGGAACTGACCTTTCGCGCGCTACTGCTGGGCTCGCTCTTCGGGATTCTCTTCGGCGCCGTCACTGTCTATGTCGGATTGCGCGCCGGGCTCACCGTTGCTGCTTCCATTCCTATCTCGGTGCTCTCCATCAGCGTGCTGCGCGCCCTGGGCCGCGCGTCGATCCTCGAGAACAACATCGTCCAGACCACGGGCAATGCCGGCCAGTCCATCGCTTCGGGGGTTATCTTCACCCTGCCGGCGCTGGTCTTTCTGGGCTTCGATCTCGAATACTCACGCATCTTTTTTCTCGCGCTGATCGGCGGCTGGCTCGGCGTCCTCTTCATGATCCCGCTGCGCCGCCAGCTCATCGTGCAGGAGCACGGCACCCTCACCTATCCCGAAGGCACTGCCTGTGCGGATGTGCTGCTCGCGGGCGAGCGCGGCGGCTCCTTCGCCAGCCGCGTCTTTCTGGGGTTAGGACTCGGCGGCGTCTACACGCTCTTCCAGAACGACAACCTCTTCGCCGCATGGCCGGGTACGCCGGACTATCAGCCGACGTGGCTCAAGGGCGCGGCGATTCGCGCCGATGTGACGCCGGAGTATCTCGGCGTCGGCTACATCATCGGGCCGCGCGTCGCGGGCGTCATCTTTGCCGGCGGCGTCTTCTCCTGGCTGGTGGTTATGCCGCTGATCTACTTCTTCGGATCACACATGCCGGATGCCATCTATCCAGGCACCAAGCCCGTCTCCATGATGTCGCCTTCCGACTTATGGGCGAGTTACATCCGGCCCATGGGAGCAGGGGCGGTGGCTGCGTCAGGCCTCATCACGCTACTTAAGACCATGCCGACCATCGTGGGCGCGCTGCGCTCCGGTGCGAAGGAGTTTGGCAAGGGTGCTGGCCAGACCGCAGCCCTGCGCACCGACCGCGACCTGCCGATGAGCGTCGTGGTCTTCGGCTCTGCAGCGTTGGTCCTGCTGATGTTCTTCTTTCTCACCTTCCATCCGGTGCCCGGCGCGCAGACCACGCTGCTCTCGAATTTCGCCGCTTCCATCCTCGTGGTCATCTTCGGATTTCTCTTCGTCACGGTCGCTTCGCGCATCGTGGGACTCATCGGCAGCTCGGCCAGTCCCGTCTCCGGCATGACCATCGCAACCCTGATGGCAACCACCGCGATCTTCCTGGTCAAGGGCTGGACCGCACCGGCCTTCGGAGCGCTGGCCATCACCATTGGCGGCGTCGTCTGCGTCGCGGCTTCGAATGCCGGCGATACTTCACAGGACCTGAAGACCGGTTTTCTCATCGGCGCAACGCCGTGGAAGCAGCAGCTCGCCCTGATGGTCGGCGTCATTGTCTCCACTTTCGTTATCGGCGCCACGCTCAACGTGATGAACAAGGGTCTCGAAGAATTCCGCGACACCTCGCGTCCGTGGAATATCTCCGTGCCGCACGATGGCGTCCAGGTGCAGCAGCAGCACTTCCAGCACGCGCGCATCCACGTGATTCACGCCGATAAAGCAGCCGGCACCGGTGCTGGCCAGACATCGGACGAGCGGGATGCCACCCAGTACACCCTGCTCAATGCGCTCGGATCACACGAGCTGGCCGACGGCAAGTACCTCTACAACCCCGGCACGCAGAAGATCGAGGTGCAGTGGATCCAGGGGATTGGCAGTGAAAAGGCCGCCGCTCCGCAGGCGCGGCTCATGGCGACGGTCATCAGCGGTATTCTCAGCCGCAAGCTGCCCTGGGGGCTGGTGCTGCTGGGCGTCTTCCTGGTGATCGCGGTGGAGCTGCTGGGCATCCGCTCGCTCTCCTTCGCCGTCGGTGCGTATCTGTCGATCGCCACCACGCTCGCGATCTTCTGCGGCGGGGTAGTGCGCTGGATGGTCGACCGCGCCGTCGCGCAATACAGCGGACGCACCGCGGAGACCGAGAGCGAGGTCAGCCCCGGCTCGCTCTATGCCTCGGGCTTGATTGCGGCCGGCGGCATCGTGGGCCTGCTGGGTGTCGCACTCAAGCTCTACGAGGCGGCCACAGACAAGAGCGACATCCTGCAGTTTCCAGCCAGCAATCTGCTGCACCACGACTGGGTCTCCGTCCTGATGTTCGCCCTGCTCGCCTTCTCGCTCTACTACTTCGCGCGCAAGCCGCTTGCCACGGAAGCCAGCCCTCCCGCTGAGGACCGCCAGACAAACGGATAACCGGATAACACTTTCGTTGTAGGTACTTCCACCCTTGGGGCATGGATGGATTGTGCCGTCTGTCGCACTCTGAGGTTCGCCTCGCAAGGAGAGGACGAAAATGCACAGCATCCTTGTCTCCGTTGCAGTCACTGTTCTGTTGCTGTCTCCCATCGGAATCGTAGCGTGCCTCAGAAAGCCAACCATCTGATCGAAGGGCGCTGCACACTCCCCCACCAACACTCACCCGCAATACGCAACACCCGCAGCACCGGACCCCTCCCCCGTTCCTCTCCGGCCTGCTGCTGAAAAATCCCTGCTGCGCAAGTGCAACCCGCTGCACCTCCGCGAAAATACAATGACGGCGCACCGCGCCTCGTGCAAGCGGACGGCTTTTTCAATCGCGATTCACATGCTTTCAACAATCGCTGCAGCGTGGAACATCACGCAGAACGTGCTCTGCGCACTTTTCTTCGAAACGCAACCGCAAAAGCATGCGCAGATTCGCCGCATCTTCTCCGTTGCGCAGATGCCGGGCTCTGCTTAGTCTCGGGAACGTTGTCGAGCAATCGACAATGCAGTATTCGCCATTTTTTTTGACTGACAACTTGAGTTAGAGCAGAGCGCGTTTTCGGCGTGTGCGCAAAACCATTGCTCCTGCATGTGTAGAGCGGAAAAAGGGATGTGAGCGCAGCCTCTCCTGACACGGATGCTGCATCAGCATTACCCCACGCCTTACCAAGGCAGGATACGAGGGAATGCTCGTCGTGGCTGGTCGCAGTCCGGCATTTCCGGCAAGCAGTTGCCGGTGGGCCCGGACCCATGTCCACACGAGGAGCGCTGGCAACCATGCCCTTCCGCTCTCTGCTCTTCCGCAACTGGGCCCTGTGCGCCCGGGTGACAGCGGCGCCGCGAACAACGGGTGGGACTGGCTTCCTCGCTAGCCCATTCCGTACGCGGACAGAGCCTCTTCGTCTTCCATAGCCCAGGGCCTGACTGCGGCAACGGCAACCTCTGCGGGAGCCGCACGCCGGTTCTTTGCTTGGAGCAGAATCGCCTCGCTGAGCGGGGCAGAAGGGAAATTTATGAGGCCACGCAAGACCATCCTTTGCGTCGATGACAACGAGCAGGCTCTTTCCGTTCGCAAATTCATGCTGGAGACGCGCGGTTACCGCGTGTTGATAGCCCACACGGCTGCCGACGCACTCGAGATCTTTGCCGCGGGGAATGTAGACCTGGTGCTGAGCGACCTCATCATGCCGCAGATGGACGGAAACGAGTTGGTGCGCCGGATGAAGTCCATCTCGCCCGAGGTACCCACCATCATCCTGAGTGGCAGCGTGAAAAACTTCGAGCGCGCCAGCAGTGCCGATGCGTTTCTGCCCAAGGGCGCCTGCACGCCGCTCGAGGTGCTGGAGCGCATTCGTGTGATGATCGCGCGTAAACGTGGTCCCCGCAAGGCCCAGCCCCGCGACGGTGAGGGCGTCATGCTGGCGCCCATGCAGCACGATGTCGTGACCGCGGCAGGCTGACGCATACCGGGCGGCAGCTTCTGGACCGGGCGCATGGGGACGATACAATCGCCAAGTGCCGTCTATCGAAACGCCGCCCATCATCGTTGCTCAAGGCCTCAGCAAGATTTATCGCTCGGGACGCATCGCCGTTTCGGCACTCAAGGACGTCTCCTTCACCGTGGCGCGCGGCGAGTTCGTATCCATCGTCGGTCCCTCCGGCAGTGGCAAGTCCACCCTCTTCTACCTCCTGGGAGGGCTGACTCGCGCCACCGCCGGAAGCGTCCTCATCGACGGGGTGAACCTGGCCAATCTTCCGGATGCCGAGCGTACGGCGGTCCGCGGCCGCAAGATCGGCTTCGTCTTTCAGAAGTTCAATCTGTTGCCGACACTGACGGCTCGCGACAATATCGAGATCGCCTATGAGATCAGCGGGCGGCAGAGCGGCCGGAAGCAGCCGCTGGACCAGAAGTTCCTCTCTCACCTTGCAGAGCTGCTGGGGATTGAGGGACGCCTCGATCATCGGCCCTCGGAACTCTCTGGCGGCGAGCAGCAGCGGGTCGCGATTGCGCGAGCGCTGATTACCCGTCCCGCACTGGTGCTCGCCGACGAACCCACCGGCAACCTGGATACCGTCAACTCGGACACCGTGCTCTCCATGCTGCGGCGCTCCAACCAGGAGTTTCAGCAGACCGTGCTCATGATCACGCACAATCCCGAGGCAGCCGCGATCGGCGACCGCGAGCTTCATATGCGGGACGGCCACCTGCTGGACGAGACCCGAAATCTGTCCCGATGAGCGCGCGTTAGAGCAGGCTGGCCATCAGGATAGGTCGAATTGACCCATCATCCGCCCATCGATATACTCAGCAAGTACTTCAGCGGGAGTAGCTCAGTGGTAGAGCATCGCCTTGCCAAGGCGAGGGTCGCGGGTTCAACTCCCGTCTCCCGCTCCAGATAGCAGCCATTGAGCTATCGTGTCGGCGTGACCACCTCACCACACCGCCACCACATCCTCTCCGCAAGACGGCGCGGTACCCAAGTGGTAAGGGAGAGGTCTGCAAAACCTTTACGCGTGAGTTCGATTCTCACCCGCGCCTCCAATCTTTTCAGTCGCTTAGCTTTGCTCAATGCCCAGCCAGTTTTGGTTGTGTAGTGAGAACTATGGTGACTGCCGCAGGTACCCGCGTTTCCCCGCAGACCTGCCCTTAAATTAACGGAAGGCGGTTTCGAATGTAGATAAAATGAGGAATTGAGCGTCTTTTTTGGGGCCGTGTAAACCGTCTCTGAGAACCGGAGTTTTCGCGATTGGCCCTGGTCAAAACTAGCAAAGGAATTGCTGTGCTTTTGGCGTCAGCGGGCTCTGGAGGAACGATTGCCGCCGTTCGTGAGCTGGGGATAAAGAGGCACTCCGTGGCAGTCCTCGCCAGCAGAGCCCTCTCTGCTTCCTCATGGTCGAAGTTCGCGGCTCGTTCGCATTTGGCTCCGCATGAAAACAAGTCGCAATTGTTTCTTGAGCGCTTGCTCGCCATTGGGGCGTCAAATCCCGGTCAGATCCTCCTACCTACCTCGGACGAAACTGCGTGGCTGTATACGGTGCATGCCGACGAACTAAAGAACTCTTTTCGACTCTACCAACCGTCGATCGAAACAATACGGCGCATCCTGGATAAGACTCTCTTGGCAGAGTCATCACTCAAAGTGGGCATTTCGGTCGTGCCGAGTTGGTCGCCTTCCGGAGTCAATGACGTCGTCGAACTGGCTGCCACCCTGCCCTACCCTATGTTGATCAAGGCACGCACGCATGTCCATCGAATGCGAAATGACAAAGGCGTCGTCGTCTATTCCGCGAGTGAACTGATCGATCAATACCAAAAGGCGATAGACCGTGAGTCGTTTCGGCCGGCAGACAGCCCGCTTATTGCGACGCCCGTATTTCCACTCCTTCAGCAATTTGTCGGAGTTGGCCATGAGGGAGTGATCTCGGTCACGGGCTTTATCGATCCAAGCGCGGAGCTATTCGTCACGCGGTGTTCGACCAAGATATTCCAACGTCTTGGTCCTGTCGGAGTTGGCGTGTGCTTTGAATCGCTGCCGCCCATGCCATCTCTGTCGGAGTCAGTTCGCAGACTCTGCATAGAACTCGGATACTTTGGAATATTTGAAGCAGAGTTTATTCGGTTCAATAATGATTGGGCCCTGATCGACTTCAATCCACGCTTGTTTAGCCAAATTGCAATGGATGTCCGGCGAGGAATGCCGTTGCCGCTTCTGGCCTGCCTGGGCGCGGCTGGCCGCACGAGTGAGCTCCGCGACGCAGTCACGCATGCACAGCAAACGGAGGATCTGCCGGCGGTTTTCTGCGATAGTTTCACCATGCGCGCGATTCTCTTGGCAAAAACTTTAAGCTTTCGAAGCTCGCCCGCAGAACGAACCCACTGGCGCAACTGGAAACGCAAACACGCGGCACACATGGTCGATTTCGCATTCGATTGGCGGGATCCTATGCCGGGATTGGTACACGCTCTCTCGGAGTCGTATCTAGGATTGAAATCGATTCGACGTTTTCTGCGTGATACGCCGTGGACACTCTTTAAAAAGAACGAGCTTTCCATGCCGGAGAACGTGTGAGCAGAGTTCATGTTGCCATCGTCGGGGCTGGCGCCTACGGGCTTTCGTTGGCTGCCCATTTCGAGGCGATGCGCATCAACTATCGAATCTTCGGCCATCCTATGCAGGCTTGGTCGAACATCGCGGCGGCCGGTGATGGCCGTTATCTGAAGTCTTTTTGCTTCGGAGGAGATCTATCGACTCCCCGTCCTGGCTTTTCGTTCGCAGATTTTAGCCGGCCTCGTGGACTCGAGACCTTTGAGCCTTGCCTGATGCGCGACTTCGCATCCTATGGCATCTGGTTTCAAGAGCAGATCGTTCCTCGAGTGGAGGCTACGGACGTGGTGAACCTCCAGCGTATGGAGAATGCATTTTCCATAACTCTTTCTGGTGGCGAACAACTTATTGCGGACAGCGTAGTGATTGCAACAGGATTGACAAACTTTGCCCAGATTCCCGACGCCCTGCGTTCGCTGCCGAACGGGATCGTAACGCACACCTCTGAGATCCGCATGTTCTCCGAGTTCAAAGATCTGAGCGTAGCTGTGGTTGGCGCAGGACAGTCGGCTCTCGAGGCGGCTGCTTTACTGCTTGAAGCAGGTGCATATCCGCAGCTCGTAGTGCGTAAGCCGGCCATTTCTTGGCAGAGCCGCATCTCCCAGAAGCGCAGCCTCTGGCGGCATGTTCGATCGCCTATAACAAGGCTCGGAACGGGACCTAAAGCGTGGCTTCTCACTCAAATTCCGGGAGCAGCTCACCGATTGCCGGAGAGTCTGCGCGTCCAGCTTGTCAAACGGCACCTCCCTCCGGAAGGCGCATGGTGGCTTCGCGATCGTGTGGAAGGTCGAATACCTGTTCATCTTGAGACGACGGTCACTGGGGCGAGGTGGAATGGTAGCCGCGTGGTGCTCAATTTACGTGCTAACGGTGACGAGAAGGAATCGGAGCTCCAGGTCGATCGGGTAGTCGCTGGAACCGGCTACCGCGTCGACGTGAAGCAAATGACTTTCCTCGATCCTGAACTTCGTCGCGATATCCATGTCATCGAGCAAGCGCCTAAGTTGCACGCTGCGTTCGAGAGCTCAGTCGCGAAGCTGTATTTCGTCGGGCCTGCATCTGCCATGAGCTTTGGCCCTCTGTTTCGCTTTGTCGCGGGGGCGGAATACACAGCGCGGCAGGTGTCGGCTCATCTGGGAGAGGCGCTCAAGCGAAAGATAAGTGTGCCTCTGACTCGCCGGGATTTGGTTTCGTGAGCGGTTGGCTTGATGACGGGCTCATGGAACACCGAGGGATGTTCGAGGTTGAGGCTAACGAAATGTTTGCTGTTCCATCTCGAAGCCGAACATTTTGTGACAAGAATGCGCGCTGGGTGCGAATAGTGACGAGCGAGATATCTGTCGTGCGCGAAAACCCTATCCAAAGACTGTAACGGAAAATGTAGCGGATGCTGCTTCAGATGGACTTGTTCCGACTGGGGACCCTATTCTCTAAACGTCTCATTTGCAACCTCTTGCAAACGCCAATAAAGCCAGCAAAACCGCCCGCGAGATCTGCAAAGCCCTTACGCGTGAGGTCGATTCTCACCCGGGCCTCCCATTCCCTCAATGGCTTACAGCCGTTAGCTTGGATGCATCGCGCCTACGCGAACAAGAGTGCTTTAAAGCGAGCGGCGAAAGGTCGTCACACCTGACGCGATGTCGTAAGGGAAACCTGATACCGAACAGGAGAGTAAACGTGGCACATTTGGATCCGTGGTTAGCGCTCGGAGTGTCGATCTCAACTGCGGTGACTGACGCGGTGTATGTCATGTTCAACGCAGCAGTATCTTCGCGCAGGCGAGTGCCAGCAGCAACCTGGAGCAGCATTTGGTATCTGCTGTCAGCATTCGCGGTCATAAGTTACACGAGAAATTGGGTCTATGTTGGCTTCGCGGCCGCTGGATCATGGATTGGAGCGTATGCCTCGTTGACGCTGTTACACGGGGCAGAAAAGAGCAAGGCGGCGAGGCCCCTTTAGGTCCTTTCCGCTTTGCACTCACAGATCCGATATGGCGATGTATGGCGACGGAGAATTGCACGGCCTGAAGGTCTACCAGCTCAACATCCGTGACCGAGCGCGTGTACTACTGGCGTGTGATCCCGAATGTTTTGAGCGCATCGACGATGGAGATCAGATCACTAAGCACTCTTCGTGTGATTCGGATCTCCCGCGCTGGACTGAGAGATTTCGGTCACCGCACCGCGGGTCGCGGATCGTCTGCTTCTCGCTGTTTTACGTTCCAGATAAAAATATTTGCGCCTGAGCCGATAAACCATCAAAACAAAGATCGTAGCGAAAAAGATCGTAGTGAAGAGGACAAAGCCGAAAGGCAATCGATGGCCAATGTGCCTTCCAAGGCTGAGTCGAAAGATCATGATCGTGCCCGAAAGGAGCACTCCTGCAGCAGTCAGCCCTATTCCAATTCCATGCATTGCGTATCGGACCTGGTGTCTCGACATACGCACCTCCCCCATCGGGTGCAACCGGGTCCCAAAGGATCGCCTGACTTGATCCTAGTCCGATTGGCGGGAGAGACGCAGCAGGTTATTGCAGCCGGGCTGGAGACTAATCTGTCCCTTCAGTTAGAACTGGAGGCCGGATCGTAGTTGCATCCGGCAGGCGCTTTTTACACATCGATAGACGAGTCTCTTACCCTCTCGGGACCAATAGCGCATTACGATAGCGACGCAGCAACCGCGACCGCTCGGCTGCGCCTCCCGTCGGTTCCCACACTGGCGTGCAGAAATATTTATGCTGGCGCCTTATTTTCTCAGTTAGATCGTATGTGAGGGGACAAGCTGCGGCACAGCGAGGTGGCGTCGATTCTCAACGCGCGTACTAAAAATCTCAGTCAGTGATCAGAGAGGCTATCACGGCCGTGGCGTTCCGGAGAGCCCGGGGTCGCACGTTGGCATGATGCTACGACTAGCCGTTATATCTAGGCGTGCCGCCGCTGTTTTTCCCGGCGATGCTGCGGCTCCAGGATCAAGCGGTGCAAGTTCAGGCTGCCGTCGCCGATATCTGGGTGGCTGCGCGATTGCTTTTCAAAGAGCGATCTCCACATCGCTCCCATCACGATGCCAACTGAGAGAGCCCCCCATGCGATCAGGATTGTCATATCGTCTGTCTCCTGTTCTCAATCGCGCTGCGCCGTGAAGCGGCGTCCGGGTCGCGCCTGTATCTACATATATGAGATGCGTCGCGGGCCTTTTCGATGGATTGAAATGCATGTTGCAACGAATGTGGAGGGGTGTGTTTCAAAATGGCTCGCGCGTTTGCTCTTTTTCGTCCATGCAGAAGATAAAAGTCAAAGGAATTAGAGCAAATTTTCACCTACCGGTACCTTTTTACTCACCGGTGGGCAGGCGAATAGATTGTTCCGGTTCGCCAGGAATCGGTCAGCCTCACACCCGGTCAGCTCACCACCTTGTATGGTTCGATCGATTCAGCTATCAGGCGCCCAAGCGGACACTTTTAGCGATCCCGCGATCTTCGGGGTAGTAGAAACAGGAATCCGCAATCTGCAGGCCCTGGATGCCAGGAAATATTGCTGTACGAAATTACCGGTGCGGCAGGCTCACGGCGTAGAGATACCACGCTGCGTGTGGCAGCCATTCTTCGGTCCAGCGCCAGTCCTCGTCCTTGCCGGTCACGGCGAAGCCCTCGTTGAAGGCGATGCCGTCCTCATCGTTGCTTGCAGCGGTGATGCCGTTGAGGATTGCGCC
>DASXGY010000138.1:0-5737 GCA_036488835.1 Acidobacteriaceae bacterium | reverse complement strand
CGCGAAGACACGCCAAGCCATCGACAGCCTGCTGCTCTTCAGCGTCTTCACCCCGGCCCATTCCTTCGACCAGCCGGTTCGTGGAACCGCGCTGATGTCCTTCTCCGGTATCTCCGTCAAAGGCTGAGCATTCCTCGCATGGGAGGGACTGGTATAGTCCCTCCCATGCGGAAGTCGCTCGCCTCATGTCTGTTGTTCTCTGGTCTTTGCTTCGTATGGACCGTGTCCGCAAAGGCCCAGTCCCTGCTCGTCGTCAATCAGGGCGATACCAGCCTCAGCATCGTCGATCCAGCCTCGCAGAAGCAGACCGCGGTCATAGCCGAGGGGACGCCCACCATGCACGGGCATGAGGTTGCCGCCTCTGCGGATGGGCGTACCGCCTACGTGCCGATCTACGGCAACGTCGGTGTCGGTAGGCCCGGCCTGGATGGCCGCGAGTTGCTCTTCATCGATCTGCCCTCACGCAAGATCACCGGCACCCTCGACTTCGGTCATGGAGTCCGGCCCCACCAGCCGGTATTCGACCCGGCGCGGAATCTCCTCTACGTCACCACCGAGCTCGATCAGTCCGTCACCATCATCGATCCAAAGACGCGAAGGATCGTCGGCTCTGTCCCCACCGGCCAGCCACAGTCGCACATGCTGGTCCTCTCCCACGACGGGCGCCGCGGCTATACCGCCAATGTCGGCCCCGGCACCGTCTCCGTGCTCGACATGATCGGCAGGAAGACCGTCACCATCATCCCCGTGTCCAAAGAGGTCCAGCGCATCTCCATCTCGAACGACGACCGCTGGGTCTTCACCTCCGATCAGACCAAGCCGCAGCTCGCGGTCATCGACACCGCGACCAACAAAGTGAAGTCCTGGGTGCCGCTGCCCGGCACCGGCTACGGGGCTGCCCCCACGCCGGATGGCCGCTTCCTGCTCATCGCGGTGCCGCCCACCAACCAGGTCGCCGTCGTCGATCTCGCCAGCATGAAAGTCGTCCGCAACATCGACGTACCGGCCGCCCCGCAGGAGGTCCTGATTCGACCTGATGGAAAAGTCGCCTATGTCTCCTGTGCCGCCAGCGGCGAAGTAGCGGACATCGATCTCTCGCAGTGGAAGGTCCAGAAGCTGATCACAGCAGGCAAATTCGCCGACGGCCTAGCCTGGGCCAAGTGAATGCGGCACGCCGGCGCAACATCGGTTGACCCTGCTTCCTGTGCTTCCGTAAACTGACCGGCAGACCTCTTATCTATGCAGTCTTCCCGCAGTCTCCGCGCGCTGGCGCCGCAGCTTCTCGCGCTCACTCTTCTGGCTCCCGGCATCCTCCCGGCCCCCTCAGCCCGAGCCCAGTCCTCTTCGTCGCAGTCGTCCTCCTCCTCGACGGCCACCGTCCAGCCCGAGATCCAGAAGCCGCCTTCGCTCATCGACCCCGCCGGCCCCCAGATCAGCCTGCAGACCAGCGAGGGGCTCTTCGATATCGCCGCGGCCCTGAATACCTGCGGATACGACGCCGGACTCGATCAGTCGCAGCCCGTGCGGCAGAAGGTCCGCGATGCCGTCAACGCCGCGGTCACGGCATCTGCCGAGGCGCAGAGCACCCGCGACCAGCTCTGCACCTACATCCGCCAGCACGAGCTCTCCGACTCCAGCCACAATCTCTCGCAGTACGTCTCGCTCGCCCTCTACGTCACCCCGCCGCCCGATCTCAGCAACAGCGTCCCGCTTACCGAAATGCCACCGGATTCGACCCAGGTGGTCGAACTGCTGCCGATCCTGCGCAAATTCGCCCGCCAGATCGACCTCCACTACATATGGATCAGCGTCCGCCCCCAGTACGACGGCATCGTCAACAGCCTGCATGACTCGCTCAGCCAGATGGTCGTCAGAACCAACGCTTATCTCAAGATGCCTGCCAACGTCAGCGGCGATAGCCGTTTTGCCGTTGTATTGGAACCGCTGCTCGATCCCGGACAGACCAACGCACGCGTCTATGGGGCGGATTACGTCGTCGTCACCTCACCTACCCGCGACGACAAGGTGCGGATGGACGAGATCCGGCATACCTATCTGCATTACGAGCTGGAGCCGCTGCTTTACTCGCGCGCCTCGTCCATGGACCGCCTGCTGCCGTTTCTGAAAAGCGTCCGCGAAGCCCCGCTCGAATACACCTTCCGCAGCGACATCGTTTCGCTCGTCACTGAATGTATGATCCGCGCCGTCGAAGCGCGCACCATGGATACGGGTGTCGCGCCCTTCAAGGCGCCAGCCAGCGTCAGCCACACGGAGTTCGCCGCCGTCCAACGCCAGCGCCATGCCATCGAGCAAAAGGCCGAAGCCGTGCGCCAGGCGGCTGTGAAACGCTCCATGGAGCAGGGCTATGTGCTCACCGCCTACTTCTACGAGAAGCTCGCCGCCTTTGAAAAGGAGCCGCAGTCGTTCCAGGAAACCATCGGTGAGATCGTCTACGGCATGGACGTTCCCACCGAACTGGGCCACGTGAAGCACATCGAGTTCTCGCAGCAGAACGAGGGTGACGTGGTGCATCATGGCACCCGGCAGTTGCGCGGGCTCGACCTGGCCGAGATGAAGCTGCTGCAGGGCGACGTGAACGCCGCCTCCACGCTCGCACATCAGGCGCTCACCCAGCACACCGGCGATACCGCGCGCGCCGACTTTCTGCTCGCCCGCTGCGCGGTCATGCAGCGCAACGTCCCCGATGCGCGCCACTACTTCGAAGAAACCGTCCGGCTGGGTAAAGACCCGCGGCTGCTCGCCTGGTCCCATATCTATCTCGGCCGTATGGATGACCTGGAACATAGCCGCGATGAGGCCCTGGCCCAGTATCAGCAGGCGCTCGTCACCCGCGACGGGCAAGTTGACACCAAGGAAGCCGCAGAGCGCGGTCTGAAGGAGCCCTACGGACCGCCCCCGGGCGTTCGCCAGCAGGAGGACGACTCCGGCGACGACAGCCAGCCGGCCCAAAAGCCCGATGCGGCGGCCCAGCCTGCGTCCCCCGCTCCGCCTGCGGCCTCGCCCCAGCGCTGACTCACCGAATACCCACCTCAAGGCTGTTGTCCCACCCCTGTCTGTCGGAGCTAAGCTGGTATGCAGGGAGACCCCACCCTATGGTCCAGCGCCTGCTGGAAACGCTCGAGCACACCCTGAAGCATCGCTTCCACGATGCAGCATTGCTCGAGCAGGCGCTCACCCACAGCTCGCTGGCTTTTGAAAAAAGTGTTCAGAGCCCTCAGGAGGAGAAGCCGGCGAACCTCCGCGATGAAAAGCCGACGTTGGATAACGAGAAGCTTGAGTTCCTCGGCGATGCCGTGCTCGGCCTGCTCGTCGCGCAGTCTCTGTACGAATCGTTTCCCGATCTGGAGGAAGGCGATCTCACCCGGCTGCGTGCTGCGCTGGTCAGCCGCAAACATCTCGCCAACGTGGCGGAGACATTGCATCTGGGTGACCATCTCCGCCTGGGTCGCGGCGAAGAGCGCAACGGCGGCCGACACAAGGCGGTGCTGCTGGCCAACTGCTTTGAGGCGGTGCTCGCCGCGCTCTATCTCGATGCGGGAATCGACATCGCTCGTTCCTTCGTGCAGCGCACCGTCATCGGCCCCACGGCGCAGCGGCTCTACAAAGGACTGGAACGCGGAGACAGCATGGGTGACCACAAGTCCGCTTTGCAGGAGATGCTGCAGGCGAAGGGCGCCGCGCCTCCCGAATACGAGGTGAAGGCGGAGAGCGGCCCTGACCACCGCAAGCGATTCCTGGTGGAGGTGGTCATTCCCGCCGCGCCGCAACTGCCGCCGGTCACCGCACAAGGCACCGGCACCACCAAAAAGCGAGCGGAGCAGGAAGCCGCGCGGCTGGCCTTCCAGCAATTGCAGGAGCAGACAATCGCCCCCGCCACCTCGCTCGAAGGCTCCGCTGGCCGCCAAGCGCCCACACCATTGCAGGAACAAAAGACCGCACCCGATCCGCCAAAGAGTGTCACCGCTTGAGCGTTCAGGCGCCAGCACCGACCGTGGCCGCCCCACCCGCGCGGCACCATCACCTCCACTTCGTGCTGCCGCACCTGCTGGACACCGTGCGCTCCACGCTGATGGTCATCGTCGTCGCCCTGTTTATCATCGCCTTTCTCGTGCAGCCCTTCCGCATCCCGTCGGAGAGCATGGAACACACGCTGCTGGTCGGCGATTTTCTGCTGGTGGATAAGGCGGCCTTTGCGCCGGCCGGCATATGGCATTGGCTTCTGCCCTATCGCCCCGTGACGCGGCACGACATCGTCGTCTTTCACTTCCCGCTCGATGCGGAAGAACACGTCGTCAAGCGCGTCATCGGCGTGCCCGGCGATGAAATCTCGCTGCAGAATGGCATTGCCGTCGTCAACAACACTCTGCAGCGGGAACCCTACGATGTCTTCGAGCGCGCCGATGGCGACGAATATCGCGATCAGTTCCCGCGCTACACCACCGACGATCCCTCGGTCGATCCGCACTGGCGAGAGCAGATGCGCGGCCTGGTGGAGAATGCTCACCTGCGCGTGCCGGCGGATACTTTCTTCGTGCTCGGCGACAATCGCAATCACAGCCGCGACAGCCGTTACTGGGGCTTCGTGCCGCGGCAGAACATCGAGGGCGCTCCGCTGCTTATCTACTTTTCGGTGCGCGAGCCCTCGGCCACCGATACCGCACCGCTGCCGGGTGGTAGACTCGGCAACAGCGTTGAGGATCGACTGATCGACTTCGCAAGGTGGGACCGCATCCTCCGCGTCGTCCGCTGAGCGGGTTACAACAGACCCTGATGGCCGCGACGACAACGAGTCCTTCTACCCTGACCACGGACGCCGCACCCGGCGATGCGAGGCACGAAAGCCCGCTCGAAGCTCTGGCATCCTACTGCGCCGTTATCGTGGTGGGCCTCTTCATCCTCACCTTCATCTTTCAGAACTTCGTCATCCCCTCCGGCTCGATGGAGAACACTCTTCTCGTAGGCGATCACGTATTGGTCGACCGCATCAATCTGGCGCCCCCCGCGCATTGGGTGCCGTTTGTGCGCTATCGCAGCGTGCATCGCGGCGACATCATCGTCTTTCTCAAGCCCGGCTATCCGGATATGTTCCTGGTCAAGCGCGTCATCGGCATCCCCGGCGACCATCTCCATCTGCACGAGGGTTACGTCTACCTCAATGGCCAGCGGCAGGATGAGCCGCAGGCTGGACACCCCGACTACAGCAACTACATTCCGTATCGCGATGAGTTCCCCGACGTGCCCACCTCCCAGGGACAGAACGTCGAACCGGTCTGGGCCAACGAGCTGCCCAGCCACATCCAGAGCGGCGACCTGGTGGTGCCCCCGGGCAACTACTTCGCCATGGGCGACAACCGGCTGCCCAGTCTCGATGGCCGCTACTGGGGCTTCGTACCGCGCGAAAATATCGTTGGCCGTCCGCTCTTCGTCTACTGGTCCTTCAACTCACCGGAGGACGACGACCAGCATCCCAGCATGGCGGATCGCATGCAGCAGTTCAAACGCGTGGTCTTCCATTTTTTCGATCAGACACGCTGGACCAGAACTTTCCACATCGTGCGCTGAAGCACTTTCAGACGCAAGGGATGGCCAAATACGCGCCGCTCCAGGGTGGTAGACTCGGCAACAGCACTAAGGATCGATGGATCGACTTCGCGCGGTTGGACCGCATCCTGCGTGTCGTCCGCTGAGCGGCTCCGATCGCACCGAAACCGCAGCA
>DASXGY010000100.1:0-10021 GCA_036488835.1 Acidobacteriaceae bacterium | reverse complement strand
GGCGGCGGCAAGGGCGCGGCGATCGGAGCGGCATCGGGCGGCGGCCTGGGAGCGGGTGTTAACGCCGTTACCCGAGGCCAGCAGGTGAAGATTCCCGCGGAAACGCTGGTCAACTTCAAGCTGCAATCGCCGATCAGCGTTACGACGTCGCGCTCCGCCAATGGGCCGAACGGGGACACGAACCAGCCGCAACAGTAGCGCCACCGCTGAGGCAAATGCAGAACAGGCCGCCCCGGATGGGGCGGCCTGTTCTGTCACACGGTTTGCGCTACTGAACCGTAGCCGTAATGGTGGAGGTCTGGGTGGCCGTTCCGCTCGTTGCCGTCACGGTCACGGTGTAGCTGCCCGCGGGTGTGCCGCTTCCACCTCCGCCACCACCACTGCTGCTGGTGCCACCGCAACCGACAACGCCCGCGGCTATGATGAGCAGCATCAGGCTGAGCATGCGCTGCCAGGCGCGCCGCCTACCGGGCAAGCCGAAGAGCAGGATGCCCGCGAGTGCGATCCCACCCCCCGCGTACCAGGTACGATCCGCTGAATCAGCGATGTGAACAGCCGCGCTGGCGGATACCGTGGTCACGGTGAGTACGTCGGTTCCCGCCTTCGCACTGGTGATCGCGACACTCGGCTGAGCCAGACTGCAGGTGGGTGCCGGAGAGCCGGAACCCGTGACTGCGCAGGCCACACTGACGGTACCGGTGAAGCCCGCGGCCGGCGTGACGCTGATGGTAGTCGTAGCCGAGCCGCCACTGGGAACCGGGATGGTGGTGGGTGTAGCGCTCAGACTGAAGAGAGCACCGCCGCCACCGGAAAATGCCGCGCTGCTGGCGGTGTAATTGGTGTCCCCCGGATAGTTGACTGTGGCGGCGGTGCCAGAGACGGTGATGGTGGCCTGCGCAGCCTGGCCGTTCGCAGTGTTCACGACGGCCAGAGCTCCGCTGCCGACGCTGGCGCCCGCGCTGTTGGTGAGCGTGACCGTGCCGGTCGGGAGGTGAACGCCGGAATTGATGAGGAGCGCGCCGCTGAAGACCGGATCGACCTCGACCAGGACCGTTCCGGCCGCACTGCCGTTGCTGGCTTTGACGGTGGTAGTCGACTGGACGATCTTGAAGCTCTGTGAGGGAGCGCTGCTGGCCCCGAAGCTGGGATCACCGGGATAGCTGGCTGAGACCGTGTAGGATCCCGGCGGGTACGCGAGCGTGGTCTGGCCCGGAATCTCGGCCAAGCCATTGCTGTTGATGGGCACGGTCTTGTTCAGGAGGGAAGATGTGCTGGTAAACGTCACCGAGCCGGTAGCCTGTGAGAAATACGCGGGCTGCGGGTTGGTATTGACTTGCGCGGTGGAGAGAGGCTGGGCGCTGACCGAGATCCAGGTGCCATAGGGAAGGCTGGGAGCAGTGGCGGTGCTGGCGTCGTTACCCTGACCGTTGGGCAGGAAATCCAAGACGCCGAGTTGGAGCGTGCTCGGCTCCGGCGACACGGTGACTGTGATGCCGTTCGATTTGCTGGGCGAGAAGGCGCCGTCGCCGCCGTAGTTGGCGGTCACGGTATAGGGGGTGCTTCCGCTGCCGGGAAGGTAGGCATCCGTGCCGGTGACCGTGCCATTGGTGAGTGCAAAGACGGATGGCGATGGCTGCGTGAATTGCACCGCGGATGCCGCCGAGCCGGGCGCGGTCGAGGTGGTTACCAGGGCGAGGTTGCCTGTCGGTGTCCCGCCCGAACCGGTCACGGACGCCGCGACGGTGACGGGGGTTCCATGCTGAATGGAGATGGGCGCGGTGGCGCCATTCAATTGGAGCGCGGTAGTCGAGGCTTTGAAGGCGATCTTGGACCAGTTCTGTACCAACTGAGTCGCATCCACGCTGCCCAGCCCGGTGGCCGGATCGTAGCCGCTTGCCGCGTTGTACCCGGTGAGGAAGCCATTCGTGCCACAGTTGAGCGAACCGGAAGCACAGACCACGGAGTTATTGCCCGTGGTGACGTCGTGAAAGGACGCGGGAAATTGCGTCGCCAAGGCATAGATGGTGTAGTCTGCCTGGCCGAGACGGACGTTGGTAGCTCCGCCCGACTCCAACTGTTGCACCACCAGCGAGAGCATGCCGGCAAATGCAGGCGAAGCCGCCGATGTGCCGCCGACTATCTGGAAGTTGAACGCGGCACCCGGGGAACTGGGCAGGCAATCGACATCGGATGCCGAGTCGGCGCCAATACCAGAGGCGCAGAGCACCCAGGCCGAGTCATGAACACCATCGGCGGCAAAGAGCGAGACGTCGGGCAGCTCGCGGGCATTCAGGGTACCGAAGGAGGACTGGAAGCTTGGCTTGGGATAGGCGCTGTTGGTATTGGTGCAGGAGATCAAAGCGCCGGTAGTGGGATCGAGAACTGGATTCAGGCAGCCGCTTACGCCTCCGCCTGCTGCGGCTATAGACGTACTGCCGCTGTAGGTGGCTGGGACGTTGCCGGCGAGCGCCCCAATGGTGCTGGTCGAGTCATCCCATGGGATTTCCGGGATGGGTCCGAGAGCGGATTCGCCGATGGTGGAGTTTGTCGGACTCCAATAGGTGGCTTCATTGGTGGAGTTCTGATTGAAATCGGTTCCGCCGACTGCGATGTTGTACGGCGTCGAGGCGAGCCCGTTCACTTGCAGGCCGACGGTAGCTTGTGGCTCGGTGTTGGCATCGTCGCACCCGGCAGATCCGCTGTCGCCGGTGGAGACGGTCACCGAAATTCCCTGGGCTGCTGCCTGCTCCCAGAAGTTGAGGATCTCCTGGTTGCCGCTTTGTCCCTGCGCGGCTTCGCAGCCGCCAAAGCTCACGTTGAGGATGTTGACGGCGTCGTCATCGAGAGCGCGTTGGATAGCCAGGAAAAGGCCGGATTGAAAGGTCGTGTCCTGGGAAATGTACAGGTTCAGGGCCGCGTCAGGCGCCACTGCACTGGCGACCTCCAAGTCCAGCAAGGCTTCCACTTCATCGCCACTTCCGGTACCGGGATCGCTTCCATCGATAGTGACCGTAGGCGTATGCGCAGGCAATCCGAAGAGACTGCGGTAGTTCGCCACGTTGCTTAAATCGACGTTGGAGTCGCCGGCAATCCCGATGGTGACGCCGGAGCCGGTGAGGTTCAGGCTTCCGGTGTGGTTTTTGTTCAGGGCCGAGTTGGGGGTGTTGTAGATGGTGGCAACGTCAGCCGGCGTCAGGAAGTAGTCGTTGCCTGTTCCGCTGCTTTTGGGAACGGTGAGATTGGGCTGATTCCCTGCCGGCTGGATCGACATGGCCCGGGGGTTGGCGCTGGTCGGCGCGGGCGTGGCGGAGCGACTCAGCGGCACGGTGTGCATCGGCTTGGGCCGGAAGTCGTTGAGCGGCGAGATGCCGGCGATGACCGGCGCGAGCGCTGCCGGGATCTGCGGGTCGACGATGTTCGCGATGTGGGTGACGCCGTCAAGCTGGAAGGAATGGATTTTGGTGGCGAAGGCACTCTCGATCTGTCCCGCGGTTCCGGAGAACTCGATGGTGGTCTTCGCCTGCGAGACCTTGGCCACGGCGAAGCCCTGCGACTGCAGCCAGGCCACGACCGCCTGCACATCGGAGTCTGCCGGTCCGAACTGGCCGCCAAGCTGCGCGGGCGTGAGCCAGTGGTGGTAGCTGGCTGTTCCTGGAGAGTGCACCTCGGCGATGAACTGCTGGAGCGCCGCCTCCTGTTCAGCAGGACGCTTCAGCAGCAACAATACCCGGCTGGCCGGCGCGCCGGCGTCCACGGGCCCCAGATCCTGGGCACGCTTCGACACGGGACGCATATTGCCCTTCAGCGTGACACGCTGCTGATTGTTTACGGCTTGGGTGATCTGCGGCACCGGAGCCGGAGCCTGGACGGCGCCGAAGCACCATGTAGATGCACTGAGTAGACCGAGACAGACGAGGGGGCGAGCGGTGCGCTGCAAAAGCTTCATGATGGCCATTCCTGAAAAAGTCCTTGCCGCCGATGGCGCGAGGGATGCCTTGTTTAGAGCATGTTCACTGTTACGGTATACAGCCTAGCTTGCGAAGTGTGGCTTTTCTTGACGAACAAGCCATGCCGCCAGTGGCGCTTCTCTATACACCCACAGTGAAATGCTCTAGTAATCGGCACCTCTTGCTGTAATTCGTTGCTGTAATTGGCTGTCTGACGTGCCACTCCGGATTTGGTCAACCGTTCGGTCGGAACCTGGAGCAGGCGCGCGGCTTATTATGTCAAGCCGGAACCCGCCCGCGCTATGAAAGTTGCATCAGAAGCCGCCGCGGGTTTCGCGATCGCGGCCGGTTTGACTTCACCGGCAGGCCCGGATAGCTTCGAAACAGCTTGACACGTGATGCGCCACCCGCCTCTCCAGCGGGTGCGGAGGTACTTGTTGACCAAGTGTTACCCTGCCCAACCGCACCGGATGCGAGGCTGGCCGGCACCTTTTCTGATGGCCGGCACCTTGATTGCTTGTATTGGGATTGCCTGTACTGGCCTGTTGCCCGCCATCGCGCAAACCACACCGGCGGCGACCTCGGCAACGTCGGACCTGGCGCAGCAGGAACTCGCCCGCTTTGAAAAGCGTGTCACCACCAAGGTTCTTCCCAACGGCCTGACGGTTTTGCTGATCGAGCGGCCGGAGGCGCCGGTCTTCTCGTATTACACGCTGGTAGACGCCGGCGACGCGAACGATCCTACCGGTCAGTCCGGCATTGCCCACATGTTCGAGCACCTGGCCTTCAAGGGCACCGAGGAGATCGGGACCACGAACTGGCCTGCCGAAAAGGTGGCGCTGCAGAAGGTGGAAGACACCTATGCCGCCTACGACACCGAATACCGCAAGCGGGTGGGACAGGATCCCGCGAAGCTGAAGCAGTTGCGTGAGGCCTTCGACGCGGCGAAGAAGGATGCGCAGCAGTACGTAATTCCCAACCAATTCACGCAGATTGCCGAGGAGAATGGCGCTACCGGCATCAATGCTTCTACCGGCCTCGACAACACGGAATATTTCTGGAGCATGCCGGCCAATCGGCTGGAGCTGTGGGCGTACATGGAGAGCGGGCGCATTGGGCATCCGGTGCCGCGCGAGTTCTACAAGGAACGCGATGTGGTGATGGAAGAGCGGCGCATGCGCATCGACTCCAATCCCATCGGACGCATGGTGGAGCAGTTTCTGGCGACAGCGTACGTCGCGCATCCGTATGGACGACCGGGCGTGGGCTGGGAGTCGGAGCTCTCGCAGATCAACGCCACGGAGGCCGCGGCGTTCCACAAGACGTACTACACGCCCTCGAACATCGTGATTGCCGTTGCCGGCGATGTGAAGGCAGCGACGACGATGCCGGTGATGGAGAAGTATTTTGGTCCCATTCCGTCGGGGCCGAAGCCGGAACCGATGACCACGGTGGAGCCACCGCAGGACTCGGAGAAGTCGGTCATCATCCGCGAGGCGACGCAGCCCTTCTATATCGAGGGCTATCACCGCAGCGACTATCTGGACCCGGACGATCAGGTTTACGACGCCATCACGGACATTCTTTCGAACGGCCGCGTCTCGCGCCTCTATCGTTCGCTGGTGCGCGATCAACGCATCGCCGCCGAGGCGGAAGGCTTCAGCGGCTTTCCTGGATCGAAGTATCCGGGCCTCTTCGCGTTTTATGCCGTGCCGCTGCCCGGTCACACTCCACAGGAGATGCGCACCGCCATTCACAAGGAGATCGACAAGTTGAAGACCCAGGACGTGACCGACGAGGAGCTGGCCATGTTCAAGACGCGCGCGCGGGTGGATCTGTTGCGCTCGCTCGCCGACAACGAGGGACTGGCGCAGAGCCTGGCGACCTATCAGCTTCGATACGGCGACTGGCGCGAGCTCTTCCGCCAGCTCGACAAGATCGACAAGGTGTCGAAGGCAGACATTCGGCGCGTCTCCAATAAGGTCTTCACGGAGAACAACCGCACCTACGCCATTATCGAGACCGTGCCTCCGCAGCAGCCCGCAGGCGCAGCAGCGCCGAAGGCGGGTGGCCTGTGATGCGCCTGGGTGCCGTCGTTCTACTCGCGCTGCTTCCGATCACGGTCTTGCCGGCGATAGCATCAGGACAGAGTCAGACTGCTCCGCAGGCGCAGCCGTGGAAGCAGATTCCGATTCCGACGCTGCCTGCATTTCATCCGCAGCAGCCTCGCCGCATCGTGCTCGACAATGGCGCGATCATTTTTCTTCAAGAGGATCATGAACTGCCGTTCATCAACGGCTTTGTGGAGATGCGGGGCGGCGGCCGCGATGTTCCTGCGTCGAAGACCGGCCTGGTTGACCTCTACGGTGAGGTCTGGCGCACCAGCGGCACGGCAACCAAGTCCGGCGATGCCATGGACGATCTGCTGGAAGCCAAAGCCGCGAAGGTGGAGACCGATGGGGATGTGGATTCGACGAGCGTGAGCTGGAATTGCCTGAAGACAGACTTCGACACCGTCTTCGGCATCACGACGGATCTGCTGCTGCATCCGAAGTTCGACCCGAGCAAGCTCGATCTCGCAAAACAGGAGATGGCCGCAGGTATTGTGCGCCGGAATGACGATGCGTCCGCGATCGCGAGCCGTGAGGCGGCCAAGCTGGTGTATGGGGCGACTAATCCTTACGGCCGTATACCGGAGCTGGCCGGGGTGATGGCGATCACCGTCGCCGACCTGGAGCAGTTCCACGAGAAGACGGTGATCCCGAACGGCATGATCATCGGAGTGAGTGGCGACTTCGACGGCGCGGCGATGGAGCAGAAGCTGCGCGCCGCCTTCGGCGGCCTGAAAAAGAGCACGCCGCCAGCGGCACCGAAGGAGACCTTCAACGGGCCGACGCCGGGCGTCTACTCGGTAGATAAGAGCGATGTGAACCAGAGCAACATCTGGATCGTGGGGCTGGGCACGGAGCGCTCGAACCCGGACTACTACGCCCTAAGCGTGATGAACCAGATTTTCTCCGGCGGGTTTGGATCGCGGCTCTTTCAGAATGTGCGTACGCGGATGGGCCTCGCGTACTCCGTCGGCGGCGCGTATGGGGCAGATTACGATCATCCCGGTCTGTTCTACACCCTGGCCGCGACCAAGAGCGCGAGCACGGTGGATGCCACGAAGGCGATGCTGGATCAGATTGAAGATCTGAAGACCGAGCCTTTCACCGACGACGAACTGCGCCGCGCCAAGGATGAACTGCTGAACTCTTTCGTCTTCCGCTACGACACGCCGGAGAAGGTGCTGACCGAACGGGCGAGCCTGGAATTTTACGGCTACCCGGCAGATTTTCTGGACAAGTATCGCGCGGCCATTGAAAAGGTAACAACGGCTGACCTTGAACGAGTGGCGAAGAAGTATGTCGACCGCTCGAAGCTCGCGGTGCTGGTGGTGGGGAATGTGCAGCAGATCGCTAGCGGCACTCCGGGTCAGCCGGGCAAGCCGCTCTCCGATCTGGGCCAAGTGCATCCCATTGACATTACGATACCCATGCCGGCGGGGATGCAGGGCGGACCCGGCACGCAATAGTCATAAAGGACGGGGATGCAACTCGCAATCGTCATCATGGCCGCGGGCAAGGGCACGCGGCTCAAGTCACGCCGGCCGAAGGTGCTGCACCAGATTGGCGGCCGCGCGCTGGTGGAGCACGTAGTCGCTGCCGCCGCGCAAGTCGTGGAGCCGAAGGACATCTATGTCGTCATCGGGCATGAGGCGGAGGCGGTGCGTGCTGCACTGCGGCATGCGGGAGTGCGGTTTGTGGTGCAGGCAGAGCAGCGCGGGACGGGACACGCGATCCAGACGGTGAAGCCGGAGGTGGAGGAGTACGAGAACCTGATCGTGCTGTCGGGCGATGCGCCGATGATCCGGACCGAGACCATCCTGCGGCTGCGTGATTTTCACCTGGAGCAGCAGGCGGCGATGACCGTGCTGACGACGCGGCCGCCGGATCCGACGGGATACGGGCGCGTGATTCGCAAGGCGGCCGGAAAGCCCGAGGTGATGGCCATCCTGGAACAGAAGGCGCTGAAGCCGGAGCAGCTTTCGGCGCCGGAGATCAACTCTGGCATCTATGCCTTTCGCGCAGAGCCGCTATTCAAGCATATTGGCGAGCTCTCGACGGACAACGCGCATGGCGAGTTCTACCTGACCGACATGGCGGCGCTGCTGGTGAAGGCGAAGGAGCGCGTGGTTGCTATGGAGACGACAGATGTACACGAGGTGCTGGGCGCGAACACCATCGCGGAGATGATGGAGCTGGACGCGGAGATGCGGATGCGCAAAGCGCATGCGCTGATGGCGGAGGGCGTGACGATCTTCCGGCCGGAGACGTCGGTGATCGACAGCACGGTCACGGTGGGCGCAGACACGATCGTGGAGCCGTTCGTGCAATTGCTGGGGCGGACGAAGATTGGCAGCGGCTGCCGGGTTCGCTCCTACTCGGTGATCGAGGACTCGACGATTGGCGATGACGTGCTGGTGCGCAATGGGTCGGTGATCTCGACCGCGCAGGTGGCGAAGGGTGCGCTGATCGGACCGTATGCGCATCTGCGGCCGGAGTCGGAGATTGGCGAAGGCGCGCACGTGGGAAATTTTGTAGAGACCAAGAAATCGCGGCTCGGGGCGGGGGCGAAAGCAAATCACCTGAGCTATATCGGCGACGCGGAGATCGGGGCGGGCACGAACATCGGCGCCGGCACCATCACCTGCAACTACGACGGCAAGAATAAACACCGGACCACGATCGGCGCGAATGTCTTCGTGGGCAGCGACTCGACGCTGGTGGCGCCGCTCGCAATTGCCGACGGGAGCTACATCGCGGCGGGCTCAACGATCACCGAAGATGTGCCGGCGGATGCGCTGGCCCTGGGACGCGCGCGGCAGACCACCAAGCCGGACTGGGCGAAGAAGATGCGCTCGCGGAAGTAGCCAGCCGGGCGACGAGGCATGAAGATTCTCGGTTCGCGACGGACAGTTATCGTTGCCGGTCTCGAGTACGTTGCAACTCGAGAGTTCGCACAACCTGTGTTTCCTATCCGAGCCACCTGCCTATGAAACAAGCGGATATTCTCATTGTAGGCACGGGCTCGCTCGCGACAGGAACGGTGAACGCACTTTCCCAGCTCTCCATGGGAAAGATTCGTGTTGGAATCATTGGCCGGTCGAAGGCCAAGGCTTCTCAGCTGACGCAAATTGCAAATGCGCGGGCTGCGATCTTTCAGTCGCCTACGCGTTTCGAAGCGCCAGAGATCTCGCAGTTCAAGGCCGTGGCCTTCTCGCGAATCGTTCGTTCTCTCAAACCGAAAGTGATTCTTCAGGCTGCGTCACTTCAATCCCCTTGGGAAGCAGGACAAGGAGAGAATGGGTGGACGAAGCTTGTCGCGACGGCTGGTTTCGGGATTACGTTACCTCTGCAGATGGCACTTGCTGCGGAACTAAGCAAGGGCGCCGGCGATAGTGACGCGGCCATTGTGAACGCTAGTTATCCCGACTGCGTAAATGTGATTCTCGATCGGCTCGGACTTCGCGCAACCTGCGGCGTCGGGAACGCTGCCATCGTGGAAGGTTTCTGTCGATATCGCGCAGAAATGTCTAGCGACGTTCGCGTCATCGCTCATCACGGGCATCTCGGCGCATGGTTCAAGGGTAAGCGCATCCGCAACCTTCCACTTATCTGGGTGAATGGCCGGGAAGTCGAGAGTTCAAGCTGGCACCCACATCTGGGACCGGTCTCTGACCAACTGAATCACGTGACCGCCGCAGCGGCTGCTTCCGTCGTGCTTTGCCTCCTTGATGGAGGATCACTGCGATGCAGTATCCCAGGTGTTGGCGGACTGCCGGGAGGGTATCCCTATCTACTCAAAAGCGGAAGATTCAGTTTGCAGTTGCCACGCAGGATCACTGTCGAGGAAGCCATCCAACACAACCGCAGAGGCGAGCATCTGGATGGCGTTGATCTGGAGTCGGGAGTGAGGTTTGCCGCCACGGCCAAAAAAGCACTCAAGGCCGTGGGTTTCGAGTTCGCGCA
>DASXGY010000095.1:0-4543 GCA_036488835.1 Acidobacteriaceae bacterium | reverse complement strand
GGCAGCACGGTGATGTTCGAGCCGTATGCGCCGAACATCCTCCGGGTGACGCTGAGCATGCAGCACGATGCCGCGGTGGCCGCGCCGGGTTATGGCTTTGTCGCCAAGCCCAACGCCGATGGATGGACGCATACGACGGACGAACACGGCGATAGCTACCGGTCCTCGCGCCTGGTGGTGACGCTCGATGCCAGCCATCATGGCGGCAAGCCGAGTCTGACGCAGGCGGACATCGCGAAGTTCTTCACGGGATCGACGCCGGGGGCGCACATCCGCATTGCAACGCCGGAGGGCACGACGCTCGTGGACATGGTGGGATGGCAGCAGTCCGTGCCCAATCACAAGGACGGCAACGCGGACGTCCTTTACGACAAGCGGCCGACGGATGAGGCGTTCTACCGGGTGGGCGCGACCTTCGTCTCGCCGCCGGATGAGCACTACTATGGGCTGGGCCAGGACCAGCATGGGTTTCTGGACCATCGCGGCCACACCGTCGCGTGCTGGCACGACTACGACGCGGCAGGCGGGGCAAGTTTTTGTGTGCCCTTCGCGGTTACAAATAAAGGCTACGGGCTGGTCTGGGACAATCCGTCGAAGACCACGGTCGAGCCGGGCTTCAACGAGCAGACCAAGTGGATCTCCGAAGTGGGAAACCGGGTGTCGTTCTTCGTGATCGCCGGCCGGACAACGGATGAGATTTACCAAGGCTATCGCGAGCTGACCGGCGCGACGCCGATGCTCCCCAAGGCCGCCTACGGCTTCATCCAGTGCAAGCAGCGCTACATCACACAGGACGAGCTGCTGGCGGTGGCGAAGGGCTATCGCGAACGGCATTTGCCGCTCGATGTCCTGGTGGTGGACTGGTTCTACTACACGAAGATGGGGCAGTTCGATATGGACCCGGTGAAGTGGCCGGACCCGGCGGCGATGAATAAGCAACTGCATGCCGAGGGGATTCAGACCATGATCAGCGTGTGGCCGCGTTTCACGGAGGGCTCGCGCTACTACGATCTCCTGCTGAAGAAAGGCTGGTTCGAGCACCTGGCCGACGGTACGCCGACCAATGGGCTGCCCTATGACAAGGCGGGTTCGGATATCGACACGACGAATCCCGACGCGGCACGCTGGTACTGGGGGATTATTCGCGACAACCTGGTGTCGAAGGGCTTCGATTCCTTCTGGGCGGATGAGACAGAGCCGGACCTGCCGCCGAATGGCAGCTACTTTTCGATCGGACCGGGCACGCGCTACTTCAACGTCTACCCGCTCTTTCACACGGCATCGATCTACGATGGCTTCCGCCGCGACTTGAAGACGCGCGCGCTCGTGCTCTCGCGGGATGCCTATCTGGGCGCGCAGCGCAATGGGACGATGTTCTGGTCGTCGGATATTTTCCCGACGTGGGACACGTTCAAGCGGCAGATTCCGACGGGGCTGGACGTGACGGCTTCAGGGATTGCGTACTGGGGCAACGATATTGGGGGATGGCAGTATCTGCCCTATCGCCACGTGCCCGCGCACACGCCGCTGCTCGATCCCTCGGATGCTCGAGACAACGTGGGACAGTACGACGACTATCCGGAGCTGTATACGCGGTGGTTTGAGTACGGCGTCTTCCAGCCAAACTTCCGCACCCACGGCAGCCGCAACCATAACGAGGTGTGGTCGTACGGCAAGCAGGCGGAGCCGATTCTGGAGAAGTATCTGCGGCTGCGCTACCAGTTGATGCCATATATCTACTCGCTTGGCTACGGGACGCATGAGACAGGCGCGCCCTACATGCGTGCGCTGTTCATGGACTTCCCGAACGATGCCGCGGTGGCCGATCTGGGGGATGAGTATATGTTCGGGCCGGACCTGCTGGTTGCCCCAGTGACAGAGCAGGGCGCAACGACGAAGCGCGTCTATCTACCGGCAGGCACCGACTGGTACAACTACTGGACCAATGAGCGGCTGCACGGCGGCCAGTGGATGGAGGCGAGCGCGCCGATCGATACCATTCCTCTGTTCGTACGCGCCGGTTCGATCCTGCCGCTGGGTGCGCCGGTGGAGAATACGTCGCAATCCCAGCGGCTTGCAAAGCTGCGTGTCTATCCCGGAGCGGATGCGGATTTCACCCTCTACAACGACGATGGCAGGACCTACGCCTACGAGAAGGGCGAGAGCCAGATCACGCACCTGCACTGGGATGACACGGCGAAACAGCTGACCCATACGGGGGCGGCGGCGTGGGAAGGCCCGGACGCGGACCTAATTGAGATAGTGGGGGCCAGGTAGCAGCTATCGGCTGTAACCCGGCTGATTCTCCTGCGTCCTAGAGACGCCAAGGGGATATCATGCGCTATTTCAAGGCGGGAATCAGGATTGCGGTGCTGCTGGCCGGGGCGTTTGTCTTTGCCACGGCGCTGCTGGCACAAGGGCAGCAGCTCACGCTCAATCCACACCTGGACTACAACAGCGACAGCGTGGACGGGCCGCTGATCGCCGGCAACGACACCGAGACGGGTGTAGTCGCGGGCAAGCCGAACTACGTGATGATCTACGGCGAGGGCTGCTTCAATTCCAAGCGGCAGGCGCGGCGCACGGTGGCGCTGTCCGAGCGCTATGGCGACAAGGTGAACTTTGTCATCATCGACCTGGACAAGCCGCAGTCTCCGGCGCAGCTCAAGCTGGTGCAGAGCTACTATCAAGGCTCCATTCCGGATCTGGTGGTGCTGGACGGCTATGGAAAGCCCGTCTACAACCAGGCGGGAGAGCAGAGTGAAGACGTGTTGAGCCACATACTCGACGCAGCACTGCAGGAGAGACACTAGGCCGTATGGTGCAGGCGTTGGCGAAAGAGATGGAGTGGATTGCGCGCATCCTCAGGGGTGAGCGCGATCTATTTCATGAGTTGATCCGGCCCTATGAGCGCGTGGTTTTCCTGACGGCGGTGTCGGTTCTGCGCGATTCAACGGAGGCGGAGGACGCGGCGCAGGAGGCGATGATCAAGGCGTATCGCGCGCTGGGCAGCTTTCGCGGCGATGCGAAGTTCAGTACCTGGCTGACGGCGATCACGCTGAACGAGGCGCGCAGCCGGCTGCGCAAGTCGTCGCGGGTACGGGTGGAGTCGCTGGACGATACGGGACCGGAGGAGGACTACACCCCGTTCCTGGTGGCCGACTGGCGCGAGATACCGAGCGAGACGCTGGAGCGCGAGGAGCTTGCAGAACAGATCCAGTGCGCGATCGAGGGACTGCCGCCGAGTTATCGCGAAGTGTTTCTGCTGCGGGATAAGGAAGAGATGTCGATTGAGGAGATCGCGCAGGTGCTGGGCGTCACGGCAAACCTGGTGAAGGTGCGGCTGTTTCGCGCGCGGATGATGTTGCAAAAGCGGTTGGCCCCGTATCTGCGGCGCGAACTGCCGCAGCAGCGGCGGTGGCTCTCCTGGCTGGGAGGCAGGGCATGAAACTCGATTGCAAGCACGTGTGGCCCTACATCTCCGATTACATCGACGATACGGTGACGCCGGAAGAGCGCCGCGCGATCGAGCAGCATCTGGAGACGTGCGAGATCTGCTCGGCGATTCTGGATTCGGTGCACAACATCCTGGTGCTGACTGCGGATGACCGCATCTTCCGGCTGCCGCTGGGCTATAGCCAACGGCTGCACGAGCGGATCGGCGAGGAGTTGGCGAAGGCTGCGCCGGATGGCGGGTCGGCTAGTGTGGATGATGGAGGATCGCGTGAGTGATTTCCTCGGCTGCGAGGCAGACGAAGGTGAGGACCGCAAGCACGATCTGCCAGCGCTCGCCGCGTAGCTTGCCTGGCGATAGCGGCGCGATGCGCCACTGTGCTGCGGGCCGCGCGCGCAGACGCCGGAGATGCCAAATGACAAAGAGGTTCAACGCAGCGCCGATGGCCGCTACAAGCATCATGGGAATGCGGATTGCGTCCGCGTGCCACACGCCCAGCCACGCATTCGTGCCGGCGGCGGCTGCCAGCGCACCCAGTCCGATGAAGACACGTATCGCGCCAATGGCAACTACGGCGGGGCAGATCGTCTGCAGCAGCGCAAAGAGGAACGCGGAGATGCCGAGATAGCGCGAGCCGGCGATTCGCTCGGAGATGGGCTCAGGGATGCGCCCCGGGAGTGGTGGCGTTGCGGTGTTCTCTGCGGCTTTCCCGGTCGCACTTTCAGCGGATTGCATGATCATCTACTCGTGCGACGCGGAAAGCGGGCTTGGGTTACAGCGACTCAGTGCATGCGGCGGCGGTCATCCGGGTCGACGTAGCGGCCTTCCTTGTCGAAATGGACCTCGCGGCCCTGCTTGCCCATGTAGACCTGGAACTTGCGCGCGGCGCGGGCACGCCTCCAGCGATAATAGCTGTTGCGCATGCCGTAGAAACCCTCGCTGGCGGCATAGCCGTAGCCCCGGCGCGGCGCGGCTTTTGCGTAGAGATAGCCGCCGAGCCCTCCGCCGAGGTAGGCGACATATTCGACCGGATTGCCGCCGCCCAGCAGCATGACCACAGCAATCAGCATGAAGATGATGGCGAGGTAT
>DASXGY010000075.1:0-5049 GCA_036488835.1 Acidobacteriaceae bacterium | reverse complement strand
ATCCGTCTCGGCCAGCACACGACGGCCCAGGAGCTCTCCGAAGATTGGACCACCACGCATGAACTCGTGCACATGGCTTTCCCCTCATTACCGGACGATCAGCACTGGATGGAAGAGGGGCTCGCGACGTACATCGAGCCCATTGCGCGCGTACAGGCAGGCGAGCTTCCTGCAAAGCAGATCTGGCATGACATGCTCGACGGCATGCCCAAAGGCGAACCGCAATCCGGCGATGAAGGCCTGGACCGCACTCACACCTGGGGCCGCACTTACTGGGGAGGTGCCCTCTTCTGCCTTATGGCTGACGTGCAGATCCGCGTCACTACCCACAATCGCAAAGGACTTCAGGACGCCTTGCGCGCCATCGTCGCCGCCGGAGGCACCATCGATCACGACTGGCCGCTGACACGTGCACTCCAGATCGGCGACACAGCCACCGGCACGCGCGTGCTCACAGAGCAATATCGCAGCTGGAGCACCTCACCGGTGCCGGTCGATCGAGAAAAGCTTTGGCAGCAGCTAGGCATTCAGCGCAGCGGTGAACAAGTCGAGTTCTCCGCAGCAGCGCCTTACGCAAAGATCCGCGAAGCCATCACCATGGCGAGGCCACTTTCCACTTAAGTACGGATCACTACTCATGCCGGCGTACCCATCGGGTCTGTCACTCGCAAACCGCACGTGAGTGCGTCCGCTTCGTACGGCGGCCATCATTGCGCCAGAAACTTCTCCACCCGCTGCGAAACCTGCTCCGCATCGCACTCCATAATCAGGTGTCCGCATGGCGTGTCGGAGATATATGTCTCCGCACCCACAGCCTTGGCCCACGCCAGCGCAGGTGCGGGATACACCGAGTGGTCCTGCGCGGAGACGATCACCAGCCACTTCGCCCGCGTCGCCTTCGCGACCTCTTCCAGCGGTTTGCCACGCAGCACATCCTGCGCCAGCACCGCCTTCAGTTGCCACATGCGGTCATTCGCGTCCTGCCGCTCCGGCTTTCGCGCCTCTTCGAGCAGCGCGGGAAAATCCTTGCGATCCGTATGTTCCGCGCGAAACTGCGGCGTGGTCAGCTGCATCTTCAGCAGCTCGTTGGCGAGCTTCAGCGCCGGTTGTTTTTCCCCGTACTTGCCGTCTTTATAATCCGGATCGGCAAGCATCGCATCTTCGGTGATGGTGTGTGACAGCAGGTCATAGCTGGTGAGCTGCGGTGTCCCGATGATCGGCACGGCTAGACTGAAGAATTCCGGATATGTCACCGCCCATTCGAAGGTCTGCTCGCCGCCCATCGAAATGCCGACGACCGCCCGCGCATGTCTCAGGTGCAGCACCTCGGTGACCGCGCGATACTCCGCGCGCACCATGTCACGCTCGGTAATCGCAGGGAAGCTCGGGCCCTTCTGATCGTCGTCGCTGTTCGAGGGCGAAGAAGAGACGCCATCGCCCAGCGCATCCAGCAGCACGGCATAGTATTTCTTGGTGTCGATCAGCCGCGTCTTGCTCGGCGCGGAGCCCACCAGCGAGAGCAGGTCTTCCGTTCGCCCGTTCAGCCAGGTCGGCATCAGCACGGCATTGTCGCCCGCGGCGTTCAGCGTGCCGAAGGTGCGGTAGCCCACGCGGCAATGCTCAATCGTCTGCCCGCTATCGAGCGTGCAGCGGCCCAGGTCCGCAAACTGCTGTGCGCCATCTTCCGCGCCTGCAGACGGCGAAGCACCAAGCAGCGCAACAGCCATCACCCACGCACAGGCAAGTCGCTTCACGAAGACTCCTTAAGGGAACTCCTTGTATGCGGACATGCGCAGGATGCGCGGGCCTACGGCCGCCTACATATTGGTGTGGCCGTGCCGCATCTCTTCGTTGAACTCCGGCTTGGTGAGCGAGAGTGCATGGGCCAGAAGCGTGCGATAGTGCTCGCCCTGTTCGGCGAGCTTCGCGGTAGGCGTGGCAAAGTCACCCTCAAGCGTAATGAGTCCGTCCGTCGCCAGATGCGCCGCGTCCTTCTGCAACTCCTCCGCCGTCGTGTTCAGATACTGCGCGTCGTAAGCATCGGCGATCCACACCGGCTGATTGCCGCCCAGCACCACGGAGAGCCAGTACACCTTCGTCGCCAGAAATTCACGCCGCAACGTCGTGGTGGAGTCGGAGAAGACAAATTTGTTCTGCCAGCGGCTGTAGTAGCGCGTCGTCACCGTCACCGGTTGGCGGTTGCCGGATTTCAGCATCTCCAACTGGCCCTGGTCCAGCGTTTTGCGGACGGCGTTGTAGATGAATGCCTCCGCATACGGCTGCTCCGGCCCCGGCACCACCTCGGCAAAGGTCACCGTCATGCTCGCCGCCACCTTGGCGTGTAGCGGCGATCCGGCTCCGTCCTCCAGCCCCACTACGCCGTGCACCAGAAATGTGTCCGCTCCTGAAGTTGAAAGATGGAACGGCCATTTGAACTCACGGAAGACCAGCGGCAGCCCGGCAAGCGAGACCATCGCGTTCGGGATGGGATTGCGTAGCCGCTTTACGGCGTGCTGCAGGTAGGCTGCCAGCCCCTGCTTCTGCTCCTCCGATGCGGCCACAAAACCCTCACTCAACTCCAGGGTCAGGGTGCGCTCCGCCGGGCTATCGGGCGCCAGCCCAAGTCGGAAGATCGAAGTGGGTTTGCCGTGGAAGTCCGTACCTTCCGTCGCGGACAAGATGCTGAGGCCGGCCTGCTGCGTGGCCTGTTCGATGGTCTGCTGCAGAGTGCTGGAGGCGAGTGTCATTCCATTCCTGTTGCCGGAGAATGCGGGCCATCGGCATCGCTGCCACTGCGCCCGTCTCGCTCATTGTACCGGCTGCTATTGCGCGTGCCGTCGCTAGGCCCGTGCCGTAGTCGCCAGCGCGGAGCAGTCCGTTTGATACAGTCCGGCTGCTCGCCACGGCTGCGCGGGCTTGCGGCCCCGTCGACTCAGAAGCTGCTCCACCATGCGAAGTTCCGCTTCCATCGGTGTGCGATCCGCCGCCCACCGTGCCGCCTCGCCCAGGTGTCGCCGCGCCTCCTCCAGTTGCCCGGCCTGGCGCTCCAACACGCCGAGCAGAAAGAGCGCATCGGCATGGCGCGGGTCCAGCGCCAGCACCTCCCGGTACATGGTTTTCGCGGCCGCGTGTCGTCCCGCGCGGTGGTGCTCGGCAGCGATCTGCAGAATCGCCGTCAGCAGTTGCGTAACTGGGATAAAGGGTCGGGGAAGGGCACTGGTCATTGCAATCACCTCAGTACAATGGGTCAATATCTTGCCACTCACCATAAGCGCCCTTCGCCTCTTCTTCACCCAAAAATGACGATGAACAAAGCACGGATTCCGGGAATGAAACCGGCTTCCTTCGCCGGAACTTCGCCATGACTAAAGTTTGCCCGATGTTTGCTTCTCGATTGCCCAAATCCGCGGTTTTGTTCCCCCGCTGCCGCTACCATGAATGCGATGCCCATCTCGAAAGCGAAGCGTGCCGCCACCCAGGGATCGCCTGCAGCTACGCCGCTGATCATCGCCGGCAATCTCCGCAACAGCGAAGCCACCGCGGAGGTCCTCAGCCCCTACGACAATCACGTCATCGCCACCGTCTGCCAGGCTACGGGCGGCGATGCCGACGAGGCACTCCGCGCTGCCGAAAATGCTTTTGCCGAGACCAAGGCCCTCCCTGCATGGCGCCGTGCCGCCATCCTTGAGCACATCGCCCACCGCATTGACCACGACGCGCTCGATCTCGCCCGTGGCATCGCCCTCGAAGCCGGCAAACCCATCTCTGCCTCGCGCACTGAGGTGCAGCGCGCTGTCCAGACCTTCCGCATCGCTGCTGAAGAAAGTAAGCGCATCGGCGGCGAGCTGCTGCCGCTCGACTGGACCGCTGGCAACGATCATCGAGCCGGCCTCATCCGCCGCTTTCCCATCGGCCCCATCCTCGGCATCACGCCCTTCAACTTCCCGCTCAACCTGGTGGCGCACAAGCTAGCGCCTGCCATCGCCTCCGGCAACCCCATCATCATCAAGCCCGCACCGCAGACGCCGCTCACCGCGCTCCGCCTGGGCGAAATAGCCGTCGATGCCGGCTGGCCGCGCGGCGCCATCAGTGTGCTTCCGTGCTCCAACGAAGTCACCGCGGGCATGCTCGGCGACTCGCGCCTGCGCATGTTGACCTTCACCGGCAGCGCCAACGTGGGCTGGAAATTAAAGGCAATGGCGCCGCGCCTGCGCTGCACTCTTGAGCTCGGCGGCAACGCTGCCATGATCGTTCACGAGGATGCAGACATCGAGCTCGCATCGAAGAGCATTCTCACCGGCGGCTTCAGCTACTCCGGGCAGAGCTGCATCTCCGTGCAGCGCGTCTTTGTGCACAAGACACGCTGGCAAACCCTGGCGCAGCGGCTCACCGAAGGCATCGAGCAGATGCACGCCGGCGACCCGCTCGACGAGCAGACCCAGATCGGTCCCATGATCTCGGTCGCTGCCGCAGAGCGGGCTGCTGCCTGGATCGAAAAGGCCGTGGATGCCGGAGCCCGCCTCATCACCGGAGGGGAGCGCCGCGGCGCCCAGCTCTCGCCTGCGTTGCTGGCCAAGGTGCCGCATGCCACCTCGCTCTTCAGGGAAGAGGCATTCGCCCCCATCGTCTTCCTCAATACCTACGAGAGCTTCGACGAGGCCATCGCCGCGGTCAACGAATCGCGCTACGGTCTGCAGGCCGCGGTCTTCACCAGGGACTGGGGCCGCATCACGCAGGCTTTTCGAGAGATCGAAGCCGGTGCCGTGCTCATCAATGAAGCGACTTCGTGGCGCGCCGAGCACATGCCCTACGGCGGCGTGAAGGACAGCGGCACTGGCCGCGAAGGCCTCCGTTCAGCCATCGAATCCATGACCGAAGAGCGCATGCTCGTCGCACAGTTCTGATGTATCCCGGCCCGTTTCCTTCCCAAAGTGAAACGTAGAGCCACGACAGGGTGATACCACTTTCACTTCTGTGTGAGCGCAGAAACCGCCTTCTTTGTCCGATGATTGCAGAGACGCGCCCGCCCCCGGAATCCATACTCGGCGC
>DASXGY010000055.1:0-2875 GCA_036488835.1 Acidobacteriaceae bacterium | reverse complement strand
CACCGCGCGAGGCCAGCGGCTCGCCGCCCGGCTGGCCGACGCCCACATCGAAAACTGCCGGGCCATGCTCGCACAGCTAAGCTCAGACGAACGTGAGCAGTTCTGCCGCCTCGCCGCTCAAATTGCTGGAGGCGGCGAGCTAGTCAGTAAATAGTTGCCCGCGAAAGAGCCGGAAGCCTCACTGTTCCCATGCCCTCAGCCGCGCGCTCACGTCTTTGAACAAACAAAATTCATCGACGCTTCCATCAAGCCCATGCTCTAATGCAGTCCCCAATCAAATTCAGGGCCAGAGGCTCCTATGCGCTATCGCATCGCCGCGTTTCTTGTCTGTTGCCTGCCTCTCTTTTGCCGGCCACTTTTCTCTCATGCGCAGCAGAAAAGTGAGATCACTCCCGACCGCGTCAACGCAGCGCTCGCGCAGCTCGATCCTTACATTCAGGCAAATCTCGCAAAGACTAAAGTCCCGGGAGCAGCCGTCGCCGTCATCTATAACGATCAGGTCGTCTTCCTCCGCGGCTACGGCGTTCGCAAGGTTGGAGAAGCAGCAAAGATCGATCCCGACACCGTCTTTGAACTCGCCTCCGTGTCCAAGCCGCTCGCCTCCACCGTTCTCGCTTCGCTGGTCGGTCAGGCGAAGATCAGTTGGGATGACAAAATCGCCGATCTCCAACCCGGCTTCGAGCTTTCCAGCCCGGATACCACACGCGAAGTCACCATCCGCGACTTCCTCTCGCACCGCAGCGGACTCGCCACCGAATCCGGCGACCTTCTGGAAAGTCTCGGCTATTCCCGTCCCCAGATTCTTGAGCGCATGCGGTATCTGTCGCTGCCCGGCACATTCCGCAAGACATATGCCTACAGCAACTTCGGATACACCACCGCAGCGATCGCCGCTGCCACCAAAATCGGCAAGCCATGGGAGACGATTGCCGACGAGCAGCTCTATCTCCCGCTCGGCATGACCTCCACCAGTTCACGCTTCTCCGATTACGAGAACCGCGCGAACAAGGCCGCGCTGCACATCTTCCTCAACGGCCAGCCGGTCAACCGGTTCGTGCGCGACGCCGACGCTGAGGCCCCGGCTGGCGGAGCAAGCTCCAGCGCTCGCGATCTCGCCAAGTGGGTCCGTCTGCAACTTGATGGAGGTAAGTGGAATGGCAAACAACTCATCGACGCCAGCGCGCTCGCCGAAACCCACAAGGCGCAGGTCTGCCGCGTAGCTGCCGATCCGGCGAAGCCCAATGAGTGCCCCGGCGACCAATACTATGGCTTGGGTTGGAACGTCGGAAAGGATGCAGAGGGCCACGCGATGTTCAGCCACAGCGGCGCCTTCTTTCTCGGTGCCGCCACCAGCGTCTACATCATTCCCGAGGAGCACATCGGCATCCTCGCCCTCACCAACAGCATGCCGGTCGGTTTGCCGGAATCGATCTGCCTCACCTTTCTCGATTTCCTGCACTATGGCAAGCAGCAGCGTGACTATCTCCCGCTCATCGGGCATGTCATGGATCAGATGATGGCGGAATCGCAGAATGCATCGGCAGACTACGCGACACTTCCGCCTCCAGCCACTCCGACCGCCGCCAAACCCCTCACCGCCTATGTCGGCACATACTCAAACGAATACTTTGGAACGCTCGAAGTCACTGTCGAAAACAATCGCCTCATCCTGCGCCTGCCGCCGCGCGGAGCCTACTACGAACTCTCTCACTGGGACGCCGACACCTTCACCTACTACTTCGCCGGTGAAGACAGCGGCCTCGCGCGGCGCGGCGCAACGTTCTCCCTGGACAAGAATCAGGTCCTGATCGAAAATCTCGCGGGCGAGCACAACTCAGTCTTCACTCGCACCCAGTAACCATCGATCGCAGCCATCTGCGTCGCAGGTTCTGCTCTAACGCCAGTCGTCGATCACGTAGGCATCGCTCCGATTGAAGCCCGGCAGGTGGGGCCGCTGTAGCGCGACGCCCTGCACCAGAGTCCTGTAACCCCGTGAGCGCATGCGCCGATACGCATCATCGCGCGCCAGGTTCACGCCTGCCTCCAGCCGAACTCTGCGAGCCGCGGCAAATCCCTCGCAAGCCTCCAGCAGTCGATCGAAGCGTTCGGCGGCACCATCGCCTCCGCGCGCCGCACCAAACTTGACGTAACAAGTAGAGGCTCCTCCCTCAGAGCCGGCGCCGTGCATGCAAATCGCGAAGCCGTCCAGCGCGTTTCCTCTCTTGTTGCCCCCGAATTTTTTTCCGTGAATGAGCACGACCTCACCGCCCTGTTGCTTCATCATTGCGCGTATCTCGTCACTCAGATCGAGTCCCTTCTGAATGCTGGAAGTGAGCTTGCTGCATGCGTGGATAGCCTCCTCTCTCTTGTCGCGGGAGAGCGCAGAGAGCAAGGCCGGCTGCCCGACAGCTTTCTCTCCTGGCTTGTATTCCATGATGGCGGTGAGATACATCGGCCAATAGCCAAATTTCTGGTACAGACAGATGTGCTTGGCACTCTGCGCGAAGGTGAACAAGCCCGTATGCTTCAATCCCCAGCCATCGAAGATCTTCACGGTAGAGCTCAGCAGAAGCTTTGCCACTCCGCGCTCCCAGTATTCCGGTAGCACCGTGAGCGGCCCGAAGAACCCAAAAGAGCCCCAGCGCGTTGCCAGGTTGGATCCAATCAGCCGGCCATCATCGCGTGCCGCCAGTGCCTTGACGTGGCGGCCCTTCGCACGCGACGCAATCAGGTCGCGGCCGGCCATGAAATCCGCCGGGTTGGGCAGCCCCAGGAACGTGCTGAATGCCGTCCGGAAAACCCGGTCCGCCTCGTCCATTTCGCTGCTTTTCAGCGGGCCCACCGTGATGGTGCTTTTCGGCGGCATAATGCAACC
>DASXGY010000016.1:0-2254 GCA_036488835.1 Acidobacteriaceae bacterium | reverse complement strand
GCGCCTTAACCTGACGGTTGTTCACGTGCTGGCGAATCCGCCGGCCGGCTGGACGGGCGAGCAGGGCTTCATCAGCGCCGAGATGTTCAAGCGCCACCTGCCGCCGCCGTATGCCGACCACGAGTATTTCATCTGCGGGCCAGACGTGATGATGGATGCGATCGAAAAGGCGATCGGCGAACTGAACGTGCCGCTGTCGAAGTACCATTCCGAGCGCTATAGCTTCGTCTAGGGAGGCTGCCGATGCGCCGTTTGTTTGCCGACCGACTGGTTTTCGCCACGGGGGTAGTTGTGATCTTGATGTCGGTCCTGTTCGCGCTCTTACGCGTGGCCGGGTTCTGATTCGCCGCGTACCGCGGTGGCTTGGGAATTCCGAGCCCTTCCGAAAGATAAGTCATGAGCGCTTACGTCGTCGAACTCCTCGGCATCCTGGTCGCTCTCGGCTTGCTCATCTTTCTCGCCTTTAGGGGGTACACGCTGCTGTTGGCGGCGCCAGCGGCGGCGATTGTGGCCGCCGCCTTCTCGGGAGAGCCGCTACTCGCCAAATGGACGCTGACGTTCATGCAGGGTACGGGACGTTTCGTTATCAATTTCTTCCCGCTTTTCCTGCTTGGCGGCGTCTTCGGCAAACTTATGGATGACAGCGGTGCCGCGCTTTCCATAGCCCGCACCATCACCGAGCGACTAGGAGAGACGCGTGCCGTCATGGCGGTGGTGCTCGCGTGTGCAGTGCTCACGTATGGCGGTGTCAGCCTCTTCGTCGTAGCCTTCGCCGTGTTCCCGGTGGCGGACGCGTTGTTCCGGCAGGCGGCGGTTCCGCATCGGCTGATCCCGCCGGCGATCGCGCTTGGCGCCTTCACCTTCACGATGACGGCTCTGCCGGGCACCCCCGCAATCCAGAACGCGATTCCGATGGCGTATTTCGGCACCACGCTCTTTGCGGCACCGGGGCTCGGCATCCTGGCGTCTGCAGCCATTCTGGGCTTTGGCCTGTGGTGGCTGGGTGTGATAGAGGCGCGTGCGCGCCGAGCGGGCGAGGGTTACAGCGCCGCGACGGCAGCAACTGCCGATGAACAGTTCGTGCGCGAGCGCGCCGCGAACGCCGACAACTTCGACCCGGCCGAACTGCCACACGGCCATCGAAGCGAGCAGTTGCCGCCCTTTGTGCTCGCGGCGGCACCGATCCTTATCGTGCTCGCGGTCAACCTCATCATGAGTCTGTTAGTGCTGCCGCGGGTGGATACCGGGTTCCTCGCCGAGCCGCGGTTCGGCGAAACCTCGCTTGCTGCAGTGAGCGGAGTGTGGTCCGTCGTCACGGCGCTGGCAGTTGCCGCGCTGGTTCTGGTGCTGATCCTCCACAGGCGTTTGCCGGACCTGCGCAAGACCCTCGACGCCGGCGCCAACGCCTCCGTGCTGCCCGTGCTAAACACGGCGAGCCTGGTGGGTTTCGGCGCCGTGGTGGCGGCGTTGCCTGCGTTCGCGGTGGTCCGCGACGGATTCCTCGCGGTTCCGGGCGGCCCGCTCGTATCGATTGCCGTTGCTGCCAATGTGATGGGCGGCATCACCGGTTCTGCTTCGGGCGGATTGACCATTGCGCTGAATTCGTTGGGCGAAACCTACGCCCAACTGGCCGCAGATATGAGCATTCACCCGGAATTAATGCACCGCGTGGCCGCCATCAGCTCCGGTGCGCTCGCCATGCTGCCGCACAACGGCGCGGTCGTTACCCTGTTGGCAATCTGCGGTGCCACCCAACGTGGCAGCTACCGCGAGATCATGATGGTGGGACTCGTGGGACCGCTGGCGGCACTGGTGCTCGTCATCGCGCTGGGGAAGCTATTCGGGGCATTTTGACTCACTGCTTCCCCCGCCTTTCGTCTCACCTCATCGTGCAAGCCAGCCACCGTCTACGGGTAGCGCCACACCGTTAACCTGCGCCGCAGCGTCCGAACAGAGGAATGTGGCGAGCGCGCCGAGTTGCTCCGGAGTGGTAAACTCGAGAGAGGGCTGCTTCTCGCCGAGCAGCTTCACCCTCGCTTCGTCGGGGTCCAGCTTCTCGCGGGCGGCAAGGGCGTCGATCTGCTTTTGCACCAATGGCGTAAGCACCCAGCCGGGGCAGATCGCGTTGCAGGTGATGCCGGTGGTCGCCGTCTCCAGCGCCACACCTTTTGTGAAACCAACGACGCCATGCTTGGATGCGACGTAGGCGGACTTGTCCACCGACGCTACCAAGCCGTGCACCGACGCGATATTG
>DASXGY010000014.1:0-9218 GCA_036488835.1 Acidobacteriaceae bacterium | reverse complement strand
TTGCGCAGAAACACGGGCGGAAAGTGGCGATCGTCGGGCGCTCGATGCTCGAGTCCTCGGAGATTGCCCAAGATCTCGGCTACCTCAGCATTCCCGGCGATCTCCTCGTTCACCCCGGCCAGATCAAGGACTACTCTCCGGAGGAAGTCTGTGTCCTCATCAGCGGCACCCAGGGCGAGCCGATGTCCGCACTCTCCCGCGCCGCGGTGGATAACCACAAGCACGCGAAAATCGAGCGCGGCGATACGGTCGTGCTCAGCTCGCGTGTGATCCCTGGCAACGAGAAGAGCATCTACCGCGTCATCGACCATCTTTGCCGCCGTGAGGCGAATGTCATCTTCGATGACGGCCAGTCCGGCCTGATCCACGTCAGCGGCCACGGCAGCCAGGAAGAGCTACGGCTGATGATCAATCTCGTCCGGCCAAAGTTTTTCGTACCCGTCCATGGCGACTTCCGCCATCTGCAGCGTCACGCGCGACTGGCCATGGATATCGGCATCTCCGAGAACGCTTACCTGCTCGAAGACGGAGATGTCCTTGAGCTCGACCAGAAGACTGCCGTGAAAAATGGCAAGGTTGCCGCCGGCCGCGTGTTGCTCGACTCCGGCGCCTCCGGCAACGTCGTTGAGGACATGATCATCCGCGACCGCCGCCACCTCAGCGAGGACGGCCTGGTGATTGCCATCATCACCATCAACAAGCTCACCGGTCAGGTTGAGGGTGTGCCGGAGTTTGTGACCCGTGGTTTCGTTGCCGGCGATCTGGAGCTGGGCGAGCAGGCCAAGGCCATCGTCGGCCGGACGCTCGGGGAGTCGAACGCGGAGGAGCGGGCCGACCAGGTGCTCATCAAGGAGAAGATCCGCGTGGATCTGAAGCGCTACATCCAAAAGCAGACGTCCAGCCGGCCCTTCATCATGCCGATCATCCTGGAGATCTAGTGACCTGGAGATCGAGTGACTTGGAGATCGAGTGACCGCAACTGTTGCTGATGCTGAGCTGGTCACCGCCGCGCAGTTTGCCGAGGCGCGCGAGCGCCTGCACGGCGCGGTCCTGCACACGCCGCTGGTGCGGTTGACATCTGTCACAGACGCAGTAGCGTATCTAAAACCGGAGAGCCTGCAGCCCATTGGGAGCTTCAAACTGCGTGGCGCCTACAACGCCCTGGCGCAGTTGAGCGAGGCTGCACGCCGACGCGGCGTTATCACCTACTCCAGCGGCAATCACGGACAGGGCGTCGCCTATGCCGCCCGCGCCTTTGGCATTCCCGCGGTCATCGTTATGCCTTCGAACGCACCGCAGATCAAACGAGACGCCACCACCGCGCTGGGCGCACAGATCGTCGATGTCGGGCCGGCCAGCTCGGAACGCCGCGAGCGTGCCGAAGCGCTTGCCGCCGAGCATGGCTACGCCATCATCCCGCCCTATGACGACCCGGCGATCATCGCCGGCCAGGGTACCTGCGGGCTCGAGATACTCGCTGACTGCCCCGATGTCGATCTCGTGCTCGCCCCGGTCGGTGGCGGCGGATTGCTCAGCGGTGTCGCCGCAGCAATCCGTCAGCTGCGGCCGGAGTGCCACGTCATCGGCGTGGAACCGGAACTAGCCGGCGACGCAGCAGCCAGCCTGCGCCAGGGCCGGATCGTGCAGTACACCGCCGAGCAGACCACCCGTACCATCGCTGACGGACTGCGTACCCAGAGCCTCGGCACCCTGAACTTCGCGCATATGCAACGCTATGTCGAGCGCGTCATCACGGTGACCGAGCACGAAATCGAGCAGGCCATGCAGCGCATCGCATGGGACGCGCGCCTCATCGCCGAACCCAGCGGCGCGGTTGCCACTGCCGCGATGCTTTTCCACGCGCAGGAGTTGCCGCCGCACCGCACCGCCGTTGCCATCATCAGTGGCGGCAATGCAGAACCCACCACATTGCTGACAGTGCTGTCACACAGCTAAAGCATTGAAAGCAGCCTGCGCAAAGGCAACCGTCACGGAGCTTTGAGCTCATAAGCTAGATTGAGTTGAATTAACCTCTCTGTAACTTAGCCTCCGAATGCCCTCGCATCTCTTGTAAGAGCGAGGATGTCATGGCAAACTCTGCTGCTCACGACTTCACTGAGATGGATAACGCAAAGGTCTCCAAGCAGCATTGGAAGATCATGTTCATCTCCGGCATGGGCTTCTTCACCGACGCCTACGATCTGTTCATCATCGGCGTCGTTATGTCGCTTCTCAAGCCGCTTTGGCACGTTGGCAAGGTGGAAGAAAGCCTGGTGGAATCCACGGCTCTCCTGGCTTCCGCCTTTGGCGCACTGCTCTTCGGCCGTGTGGCTGACATGCTGGGACGAAAGCGTATTTATGGGGTCGAAGTGCTGGTGCTGGCCTTCGGCGCGATCGGATGCGCTTTTTCTCCAAATATCTGGTGGCTCATCGGCCTTCGCTTCATCCTTGGCGTCGGCATCGGTGGCGACTATCCCGTCTCAGCAACAATCATGAGTGAATACGCGGGAAAAGCATCGCGCGGCATGTTGGTCACGCTCGTCTTCGCCATGCAAGCGGCCGGCCTAATCCTTGGGCCTCTTTTCGCTTCTGCGCTTCTGGCGACGCCGATGTCTCATAACCTTATCTGGCGCATTCTCGTCGCCTTCGGCGCTGTCCCTGCGCTAGCTGTCTACTGGCAGCGGCGTCATCTAAAAGAAACTCCTCGCTACCTCGCCGCCGCCGGCCAGGAGGAGGACGAGCGGGGCAAGCTCACGCATGCTAAGCACTTCGACAAGGCCACACACTCGGTTTCGTTCTGGGATGGCTTCCACCGCCTGGCGAACGACAACACGCTGTTGAGACGGCTCATCGGTGCGAGCGCGGCATGGTTTCTTATGGATGCTGCCTATTACGGCAACACCGTCTCCAGCCCACTTGTGCTCTCGGCACTTAATAGTGATCACACACTGTTACAGAAGACGCTGACGCAGCTTGGAATCTTCGTTGTATTCGCCGCTCCGGGATATGCCGTTGCAGCTTTCACCATGGACCGGCTGGGCCGCAAGACCATCCAGGTGCTCGGGTTTGGAATGATGGCCGTCGCCTTCGCCCTTCTGGCCTTGATTCCCAACCTGCAGAAGATGGCGATTCCGTTTCTCATCATTTACGGTTTCAGCTTCTTCTTCACGGAGTTCGGGCCGAACGCAACCACCTTTGTGTACCCGTCCGAAATATTTCCCGTTCGGGTGCGCACTACGGGGCACGGGATCGCCGCGGCGATGGGCAAGCTTGGCGGCTTTCTGGGCGTCTTCACCTTCCCCTTTCTGTTGCACTGGAAGGGCCTGCTGGGCGCAGAGTCGGCCGCTGCTATCGCCAGTCTGCTGGGGCTGCTCGTAACTATCGCTTTGCTGCCAGAAACGAAAGGAAAGAGTCTCGAAGCGATTGAGATGGAGAAACGGACAACAACCGAGCGGCGAGCCGCCGCCTGATCCGGTTTAAAAGCGGGATGACCGTATGGCGCCCGGCGTTATCCTGAGCACGTGAAACTCCAACGCCTGCCTGCCGTTCTCTCTGCCACTCTTATCTTCGCCGCTACTGCCCTCGCCGCGGATAAGCCGCCCTCCGGCCGGCTCGCTACCGTATTGCGCGACACGCCGGTCTTCGTCCAGGCCGACACCAGCTCGCAGCGGCTGGACACTATCTCGGCGGGACGCGAGATGGTGATCGTCGAGCAGAATGGACCCTGGCTGCGCGTCTTTGCCAACACAGACGTCCAGCAGAACCAGGCCCAGGACGCGCCCGTCTTCGGCGGTGAGTCCGCTACTCCGCCCATCTCCGGCTGGCTGCAAGGCAAGGGCGTAGTCTCCGTATCCACGCCAAACGCCGACAACATTCTTTACGGAGCAGCCGCCGGCCAGGAGACACGGGCCAGCGACGTCCACGGCTCGCGGGGGGCTGCCCAGGCCGCGCGCCTGCTCTACGCTCGCGATGCGCAACTCTTTCCCCAGGGACCGCACGCCGGCGAGGCTGCGTGGCGCGCTGCCGACATCCGCTGGCAGTTGGAAAAGGCGGACGTGTACTCGCGCCCCTCGGCGCACGAGAAAGAATCCTGGCTGCGTCAGCAGATCGATGACAGTGAGATGAAAAAAGTCATCAAGCGTTTCCCCGGCTCGAAGTTCGCCGACCTGGCCGCGTACGACATGCTGGACAACAAAGTATGCGGCGATTGGCAGGGCTCAACGAAGTGTCCGGAGAAGGAAGCGGAGCTCTATCAGAAGTACGCCGACGAGCATCCCAACTCACCGCGTTCGCCCGAGGCGCTCTTCGAGACGGTCTATCGCTGGGCGGCGGCTGGTGACATCTACGCAGGCGACAACAACGATAAGAAAGCCGCGGAGGATCGCGACCACGCGAAGGCGGTGGCCACGCACTTGCAACAGAAGTATCCGGATAGTGACTACTCGGCGCGCGCAGCCACTCTGATATACCAAATGGAGCAGTCCATCCCTATCTATGGCGCGGAGCGCGATTAACCCGCGCTCGAATTCGGATCGCGACTGATTTGCCGCGCGCCAAAGGAAGTGCGTGAACGACTACATCGTCTCGGTCCTGCTTGGCATCGTCGAGGGCCTCACGGAATTTCTGCCCGTCAGCTCGACCGCGCACCTGCGGATCGCGGAGGCGCTCCTCCACATCAATCTCGGCGATCCGTACTGGAAGATGTACACCATCGTCATTCAGCTTGGCGCTATCCTCGCGCTTCTCTTCCTCTTCATCGGGCGCATCCTCGAGTTCTTCCGCACCTTCCCCAAGGGCGAGTCGGGCGACCGCACAGCGCTGAACCATCCGCTCTCGCTCACGCTCATTGCCTTCGTCTGCACCGCAATACCGGCCTTCCTGCTCACCAAGGTGATCGGCAAGCACCTCGAGAGCCTGCGCCTGATGGCGACCTCGCTGCTGGTGGGCGGAATCATCATGTGGGTTGTCGATGCGTGGAGCGTGCGCCGCGAATCGCGGACACAGGATGTCGAGCACATGACGCTCGGTCAGTCCATCTGGATCGGACTCTGCCAGGTCACCTCGGCGGTCTTCCCCGGCACCTCGCGGTCGATGTCCACCATCGCCGCCGGTCAGCTCGTCGGCATGACGCGCTCGGCCGCGCTCGAGTTCAGCTTCCTAGTCTCTATCCCCACCATGATCGCCGCCACCGGCTACGATCTGCTGCGCACCCTGCACCCCAATCACACGGACGTAGCCGAAGCCATCGCGCCGCTGGTAATGACCGGCCACGGCTGGATCGTACTCTTCATTGGCTTCGCGGTTTCATTCCTCATCGCGCTGCTGGTGGTGGAGTGGTTTCTGATGTGGGTCCGCCACCACGGCTTCGTCATCTTCGCCATCTACCGCATCGTGTTGGCTATCCTGCTCTTCGGGCTGGGCAGCAAGCTGATGGGCGCGTAAAGGTTAGTTCACCCTAGCGGATCACCGTAAATGGCTCCGCTTCGCTGCTCACGCCGACATTCGCGAATGCAGGAATCGGCGCAGCCACGAAAGGCAGCTCCCATGCCGGCGACTGCAGCTCCGGCATCGCCTTGGCCTGAAACAGCTTGCGGCATTGCCTCGCCATCCATCGCGCTGTCCTCTTGGCCTTCTTGCGCCGTGCACTGTCAGTGGAGATGCCGGTGCCCGCATACATCTGCCGGTAGAGCTTTGACAAGAAGACAAACGCTATCCGCGCCTTGAACGTTGGCGTACAGGCGGAACGCTCCCAGATCGCAGGAAAGGTATAGAACCGGTCCCAGACACGTTGCGTGCGTTCGCGGATCTCATCTGAACCCATCGAAGGATGCGGCGTGAACATCTTCGGACGGACAGCGATGGGGATGAGCCAGTAGCGCGTGATCGGCACACCGTCCACCAGCGTGGGCGCCTTCGCCTGCTCCTTTTCCCACCGGCCAAAGTCCACGGTGCCGGGGAAGGGCGTCATCATCACAAACTGCGCGAAGGTGATGCCCGCCTTCAAGGCCATCTCAACCGTGGCGTCGAAGGTTGCCGGTTTGTCTGTCGGCAGCCCGAAGATGAAGGAGCCCAGCACATGCACGCCATGCTCTTTGAAGGTCTGCAACTGTCTGGCCAACTGTTCGCCGGAACAATTCCAGTCCTTGAAGACCGCCTTCAATCCCTCCGGCGTCACCGCTTCCACGCCTACTAGCGCACCCTTGATGTTGGCCTTGCGCATCGCGTCCAGATACTCCGTATCTTCGCCCGCCTCCATGGTGATCTGGGTGAAGAACACCATGTCCTTGGGCAGCTTGGCCAACTCCGCCATCAACTGGAAGCGCTCCGCGCGGATGCGGGTCAGCTCGTCCAGCTTCGACGGGTTGTTCTGCTCCCGCGCCAGCCGCAGGTCTGTCAGCGTGACCGGGTAGAAGTTGTCGTCCGCCAACGCGATGAAGCGGAAGCCTAGCCGGCGCAGTGCGACGATCTCGTCTACCACGCTCTGGAAGCGCCGCTGCCGCGGCTGCTGCCCATCGGTCCGCCACACGCTGCAGAACGAGCAATGCTTCGGACAGCCGCGCAGCGTCTGTACCGACGCCCACATGTATTTGTCCCGGGGAATCAGATCCCAGCGCGCCGCCAGAAACTCCGACCCGCCGATACGCCCGCCGTCGTAAATCTTGTCGAGCTTCCCCTGCATGCAGTCCACAACTGCGATACCCCAGGCGCGATCGCCATCCCCCTTCACCACGGAATGCGCTTCGCCTTGCTCGAAGGGCTCATCCGGAAACAACGTCGCGTGGATGCCGCCGTAGATCACCCAGGCGCCGCGCGCCCGCGCCATGCGTCCTACCTCGTAGCCGCGCAGCGCATTGCCGGTATGGACGCTGATGCCCACAATGTCTCCCGCCGCGATGCTCTCCGGCTCCAGCTGCTCCAGCGATTCGTCGATCAGCACCGGGTCGCCGGCGATTGCGGGTGTGGCGGCCGCCAGCACAAACAGCCATCGCGGTGTAATCACCGCCGTGCCAAAAGAGTTGTCGCTCGGATTTACCAGATGAACGCGCATATGTCCCAACCTTCCTTGGTGCGAGCCCGTTGCATGGGCTTATTGCCGTGGCCTGAGTCCTGTTGCAACGTGCGGTCGGCTCAGTGAGGTGCGTAGTCTCGGCGGACTCCACTGTTCCCAGCGCCAGGCGCAGGCATGGGCCCAAATAGCGGTTGAAGGGCGGTCCTGTGTCAGTGACCGCGTCAGCGCTTCCGATGGAGCGGTGACGCACCTAGCAGAGACGATCGAGGAGAAGGAGGAAATCAGATCCGGAGCGAAGTTCCGGCTAAAGAGGAAAAGGCGAGCGGCGGAGTTCCCTGTCCGTATCGCGCCTGGAACCAGGACAAGGTCAGGGGCAAATGGCGGGAGATCGATAGACATTGCAACGGTAAGGCGATGAGCCGGTAGGCCAGCAACACCAGAAACGGCGAGGCGACCTCTCGATACGCCGTCAACAGCACAAGCCCGGCAAATAACAGCAGGCTGAGGATGCCGAATTCGACATCCGGACCACCCCGCAGAAACCTGTCCCAGTGGCAGAAGTATTCGGAGAGCGGCATCAGCAGGAGGAGCACTTCGGTAAGAATCAGCACCGCACGGCAGGCCAACATGCGCTCCTGGCCCAGACGGCGAGTCCGGTCCGTATACTCTCGGCCTCGATCAAGACTGCTGCTCAGAGCTGCACCACCCGATTCCCCGCGAGATCCGCGTATGTAGAGCATGTCACGGATATGGAACGAGCACTGGAAGACTTTTGTCACATATTTCTTAAGGCAGTAAGACTCCGCAATTCTTCCTGGGTTTAATGCTTGACTTTGTCAACTATATGCCGTGATATGCAGACATGCAGAATGACCACAACGCGGAAACCAGCATAGACGAGCAAACCTCAGCATTTCGCCGCTTCAATCGCCTATACACCCGCTTTATCGGCACCTTGCAGGAGGGCTTGCTCGATACTCCGTACTCGCTCAGCGAGGCGCGCGTGCTCTACGAGCTGGCCACCCGCCGGCAGCCGCTGGCTAAAGAGATCGCGCAGGAGCTCGGAATGGACGCCGGCTATCTCAGCCGCATGCTGAGCAAATTCCATGAGGCCGGATTGCTCAAGCGTGCGGCCTCTCCACAGGATGGCCGCCAGACTACCCTCGGTCTGACCCAGAAGGGCCGCGCCGCCTTCCGCGTTCTGAATACCCGCTCCGACCGCCAGGCGGGCGATATTCTTGGCAGCCTTGCGGCCGAGCCGCGACGCAATCTGATCCGCTCCATGCGCACCATCGAAGAGGTCCTCACGCCGGAAGCGGAACCAAGGAGCGAAGCACCTGCGCCCTTTACCCTGCGCCAGCATCGCCCCGGCGATATGGGGTGGGTGGTGCATCGCGAAGGTGCGCTCTACGCCCAGGAATACGGTTGGGACGAGCGGTTCGAAGCGCTGGCCGCTCGGGTGGTCGCTGACTTCATCGATCACTTTGATCCCACATGCGAGCGCTGCTGGATCGCGGAGCGCAATGGCGAGAGCCTCGGCCACATCTTCCTGGTAAAGCACCCGGACCGGCCGGGCGTTGCCAAACTCCGTCTCCTGCTGGTCGAGCCGTCGGCGCGCGGCATGGGCCTGGGCCACGCGCTGGTGGCAGAGTGCCTTCGCTTCGCCCGCGAGGCCGGCTACCACAAGATCACCCTCTGGACGCAGAGCATTCTTACCGCGGCCCACCGCATCTACCAGCGCGCCGGCTTCCAGCTGGTCCACGAGGAGCCCCATCACAGCTTCGGCAAGGACCTGGTCGCCCAGACTTGGGAGCTAGACCTGGGAGCTAGACCTGCGCTGAGCAGGCTCGCCTAAGCGCCATCTAGGCGCTATTCTGAGCCGCAGCGAGAAATCCGCAGTTTTGCTCAAGTCACCCACCGCATCACGCGTGAGCGACCAAAAGGAGCGAATCCCACAGAACGCGCCGAAGGCACAATCGCACGTGCGGCCCAGCACCGCCGCAAGCACAATCGCCCGTGCCGCCAGCACCGCCGCAGGAGCAGTTGCCCGGACGGCCAGTCCCGGCCGGCACCGTGGCGAGCTCGATTCCCACACCTGCTTTGCCTCCATCCTCCCGGCGCGCTTTGCGACAATGAAAGCTGCTCTGGCGTGTCGGCTCCCGGCTCATTGGCACAATGGGCGGTCGCTGTTCCGCGTCCCCTTCAGATA
>DASXGY010000005.1:0-4752 GCA_036488835.1 Acidobacteriaceae bacterium | reverse complement strand
CAATGATCGTGGTATTTTGGTCCAGGGCGACGAGGGACCTGCTCAAGTCGTTCGGCTGGGGCATCGCGGCACTCCATCGGTTGCATGCAGCGACGAAGTTGCCATTTCCTCGCCGCCCGCCCCATAGAATCTCCCGGTCCCACTTGCGACGGGATCCTTGTAGCGCGGCCATCCAGATCGGAGCTTCTCTTAGATTTGGACCTTGATGAGTTTGCCGCGGGAAGCGGTGAGCGCCGTGACGGCCGGATCGCCCCCAATTCCGACAGCCGCAATTTTTCCCAGGCGTATTCGAGCGCGCCGAACGCTGCTTCCGTCGCGAAGCCCTTGCCTCAGCAGCGTTTCACGCATGAATCCCCGTCCGCCGAAGGAGATAATCCATTGGGGTGGCGGCTGGATTTGGGCCCCTGGGTGGGGCTGGGTCTGGCGTTAGTCTGAAGGTTTCGGAGGAACGGCGGCGCCGAGCGCTGATCGATCAGCCGGGTCCATAGGCAGCCCGAGCAGTTCCCAGGCGAAAAATAACAGGATCCAAACGATCGAGATCGCGAACCCGTAAGGGAGCATCATCGCCACCACAGTGCCGACACCGGCGTCCTTCTGATAGCGTTGTGCAAAGACGACAATCAGTGCAAAATAGGCATCAGCGGCGAGACGCCGTTGGGCGGCGAATCGCCCATTCGATACGTCGCGAGCACGATTTCGGCCGCGATCCCCAGTTTCATCAATAGCGGCACGAAAATCGGCGTGCCGCGAAGAATTGGCCTGAACCCTAGGGAGGTACGTCATGTTGAAGGGCAAAGTGGCTGTCGTTACCGGCTCCACGAGCGGGATTGGCCTCGGGATCGCGCGCGCGTTTGCCGCCGGCGGTGCCGATCTCGTGATCAACGGTTTCGGCGAGGTCGCAGCGATCGAGAACCTGCGGCAGGAGATTGCCACGACCTACGGGGTGCGCGCGGCCTTTAGCGCCGCCGATCTCTCCAAGCCAGCCGACGCCACGGGGCTGATCGAGGATGCGACGCGTCAACTCGGACGTGTCGACGTGCTCGTCAACAACGCGGGCATCCAGCACGTTGCGCCAGTGCACGAATTTCCGGTGGAGCGCTGGGATGCAGTGATCGCAATCAACCTGACCGCAGTATTTTTGACCACTCGTGCCGCGTTGCCGCAAATGCTCGCGCGGGACTGGGGTCGGATCATCAACATTGCGTCGGTGCACGGCCTGGTGGCGTCGGAGGACAAGTCCGCCTACGTCGCATCCAAGCATGGGGTCGTCGGCTTGACCAAAGTTGTCGCGCTGGAGACGGCGACCACCGGCATCACCTGCAACGCGATCTGCCCCGGCTGGGTGCTCACGCCGCTGGTGCAAAGGCAGATTGACGCCCTTGCTGCCCGCGAGAAACTGGACCCCGAGGAAGCAAAGGTGAAGTTGCTCGGCGAGAAGCAGCCCTCTCTGGAGTTCACCACCCCGGAGCAACTCGGCGCGCTCGCCGTATTTCTCTGCTCGGATGCGGCGTCGCAGCTTAACGGCGTGCCACTACCGGTGGACGGTGGCTGGCTGGCACGGTGACCGCGAGGCGGACGGTCGGGGGGAGTGATTCAAAAGGCCCCGAATAGCTTCCCCAGCGCGATGACGACCACAAGTGCGATCAGCGGTCCCACTAGTCCCACCATCATGATCTCGCGGTAGCTCCCCCGCTGGGTGGCGCCGCAGATCGCCAGCAGGGTAACGACCGCGCCGTTGTGCGGCAACATGGCAAGCGCACCGGAGCTGATGGCTGCCACGCGGTGCATCAATTCAGGGTGAATGCTCATGTCTGTAGCCAGTTGGGCGTAGGTTTCGCCCAACGAGTTCAGAGCAATTGTCAATCCGCCCGAAGCAGAACCTGTGATACCGCCCATCACATTGGCGGCAACGGCAAGCGACACGAGCGGCCCGCCCGGAACCGCCAGGAATCCGTCGCGGACCACGGCGAACGCAGGCAACGCCGCCACCACGGCACCGAAACCCACCAGGCTGGCCGTGTTGAGCACGGGCAGCACGGAGGCGTTGGCACCGGCGTCGAGGGTCTTGCGCAGCTCCGGCAGATGCTTATAGAGGATCACCACCAGAACCAGCGCGGCAACCGCCAGCGCCGTCACGACGGACCACACTCCACTCACTGCGGAGAGCGAGGTTTCGCCGAACCGCGGCTCGGCGAGGAACCCGGTATACATCCGCGGCAGCACAAACAGGCTCATGATGAGGTTGACCGCGAGCACGATAAAGATTGGCGCCACTGCGAGCGCAAAGAGCGGCAACTGCTCGCTTCGATGGCCGTGCGGCAGTTCGGCGGGGTCGAAGTTGTCGGCGTTCGTGGCGCGCTCGCGTACGAACTGTTCATCGGCGGTTGCAGCCGTCTCGGCGCTGTAACCTTCGCCGGCGCGGCGCGCACGCGTCTCCATCACGCGCAGCCACCACAGGCCGAAGCCCAAGATGGTGGCAGACGCCAGGATGCCGAGACCCGGCGCCGCAAAGAGCGTGGTGCCGAAATACGCCATCGGAATCGCGTTCTGGATGGCCGGGGTGCCGGGCAGAGCCGTCATTGTGAAGGTAAAGGCACCAAGCGCGATTGCCGGCGGGATCAGCCGATGCGGGACCGCCGCCTGCCGGAACAACGCGTCGGCCACCGGGAACACGGCGAAGGCTACGACAAAGAGGCTGACACCGCCATAAGTGAGCGCCGCGCACGCGAGCACCACCGCTATGACCGCTCGCGTCTCTCCCAGCCGCTCGGTTATGGAGCGGGCCATGGCAAGCGCCGCGCCACTGTCGTCCATCAGTTTGCCGAAGACGCCGCCAAGCAGGAAAAGTGGGAAGAAATTGATGATGAAGCGCCCCGTACCCTGCATGAAGGTCAGCGTCCATTTGGCGAGGAGCGGCTCTCCCGAGAAGGCGGCGGCCACAATCGCCGCCGCTGGCGCTGCCAACAGCAGCGTGTAGCCCCGAAAGGCGAGGAAGATGAGCAAGCCGAGAGCGATCAGGATGCCGAGCAGTTCGACGACGTACGCGCTCATGACGTAGCTTTCAAAAGGGCTCGGAATTCCCAAGCCGCGACGGTACGTAGCGAAATCAGAACCCAGCCACGCGTAAGAGCGCGAACAGGATTGACATCAAGATCACAATCACCCCCGTGGCGAAGACCAATCGGTCAGCAAACAAACGACGCATGGGGTGTCCCTAGACGAAGCTGTAGCGCTCGGAATGGTACTTCGACAGCGGCACGTCGAGCTCGCCGAGCGCCTTTTCGATCGCGTCCATCATTACGTCCGGCCCGCAGATGAAGTACTCGTGGTCGGCATAAGGCGGCGGCAGGTGGCGCTTGAACATCTCGGCAGTGATGAACCCCTGCTCGCCCGTCCAGCCGGCCGGCGGATTCGCCAGCACGTGGACGATCGTCAGGTTGAGCCGCGCTTGCAGCGCCCCCAGTTCCTCACGGAAGGTGATCGATTCCCAGTCCCTGTTGCCATAGAGCAGAATCACGGGCCGCGTGTCGCTGCGGTCGGCGAGGGTGCGGATCATGCTCATCATCGGCGTAACGCCAATGCCTCCGGCGATCAGCACGTGCATGTCCGCCGGGTTGCCGATGGTGAAGGCACCGTAAGGCCCGTCGAGGTAGACGCGCCGCCCCACCGGTATCTTGTAAATCTCATTGGTGAAGTCGCCCAGGTTCCTGATCGACATCTCGACGCGCCCGTCTGCCACTTCAGCGCTGGACGAGAACGAGAACGGGTGCCCGGTGATCTTGAAGGGGCTTCCCCACACCGTCAGCCAGCCGAACTGGCCGGGCCTGAAGGGGAAGCCGGGGTGACCGTCCGGCTGCATCACCAACGTAGACGTGTCGCCGCGTTCCCTGCGCACTTCCGAGACGCGGTACGGCCGGCGGAGCATGAACAGCGGTTTGACGATCCGCACGTAAAGCAGTAGCCCGATCCAGAAGATCGTCAAGCCGATCCACAGCGCCCGTTTCCAGGGGTCGCCCAGATAGAAGCTCCACCCCACCATGTGCAGAAGTCCGGCCGTGACGGCGACAACCGCGAGCACGATATGGGTAAGGTGCCATGTCTCGTACCCAATATTCCACTTCGCACGCCACAGGGCCATTACTACCAACGCGATCAGCGAGTAAGTCGACAGAGCTGCGAAACGGGCTCGCCACGGTGCCTGGATGGAATTCAGCAGCGCCAGCAGTTCCGGCCGGACGACGAATAGGATGAGCGGGTGCGCTACGACGAGGCCGACCGCTATCAGCGAGATCTGGCGGTGAAAGTGATAGATGACGTCCTCGCCCCACGGGTCGGTGACGTACCGGAAGCGCGCCGTGAGGCCGAACTGCAGGCCCATCAGCGCTAGGCCTGAATAGCCGATCGCGACCGAGAACTCCGTCCAGAAATCGCGCGTTGGCGGTAACGACCCTGCCAGGAGAGCGAACAGCGGGGCGAGGATGAAGAGCAGGTAAACAGTAACCCAAACGGCCCCACGCACCGCATAGGGAAGCATCGATGACCCCGCTCTTGCTATCATTGCTCCAGGCATTACCAGCGGCACCATCCGGGAGCTACCCGGCGACTGCCCGATGATACCTTGTTTAGCTCAACTCGGATCACCGCCCGCGTAAGTCAGATCATTAGAATCGCCACCCCGTCTTGAAGACCAAACCGTGCGTTCCGCCAGGCGCGCATGCGCAAGGAGTGCGGGTTCGACCTTTCTTGGTTGGT
>DASXGY010000474.1:0-7179 GCA_036488835.1 Acidobacteriaceae bacterium | reverse complement strand
GAACTGTTCGATGGCATCCGCGACGGCAAACGCCCGGTAGTCGGCGCGCTCGCGCTGCTCGCGCTTTCTGGCATTGTCGAACTCCGCCTGCAGCCGTGCCAGCCGCTCGAACAACCCGTCGCGCTCCGCCCGCAGGCGCTCGCACTCATCGTGCACCCCGGCAACGGTCTCGACCACCGCCGTAGGGGAAGCTGCAGCGGGTGCGTCGCCGGCCCTGGCCGGCTCCGCCTGCACTGTGCCGGTCTTAGCTTCTGTCTTCACTTCAGGTCTCTCTCCTGGTTGTGATTGGGGCTGCGGTTCGGGAATCACGTCGTTGAACTTCTGGCTTCCGGCATTTTGGCTTCCGGATTTCTCCGTCGTCTCGTTTTCTGTCTTCGCTTCGCTGTTCGTGTCTGTCGCGTTTTCAGTCATAGTCATACGTCTCTCTAAAATTCCTGGTCCTTCCTCGCGGCCATCGCCGGCCGCTCCGTTGCTTGTCTTCGATTGCGCGCCCGAGGCACGCTACCCGCGCGGCGTCTGCAGAATCCGCTCCGAAAGCTGCGCGATGTATGAGACCGCCTGAATCGTCTCGTTGTAACGGATGCGCGTCGGCGCCAGGACTGCCACCGTTCCCACACTCTCTGCGCCGAGCCGCGCACCGGTGCCGATCAGCACCATATTCTCCATATCCGGGATAGTGTCTTCCAGTCCCACCACTACTCGCACCGCCTGCTGCCGCGCATCCACATACGCGCTCAGCAGATCGATCAGCCGCTGCTTGGCCTCGAGCGCGCCCAGCAGTGCACGCAGGCGCTCCTGGTCAACATCGCGCTGCACCAGGTTAGCCACGCCTTCTACGAAGATCATCTGCGACGGCTGTAGCCCCCCGAGACCTCCCTTGAATAGCTCATTCACCGACTGCATCAACCGGTCGTACTCGCTGCGCTCCTGCTCCATCCGCTGCTCGATGTCGGCGCGAATGCGCTCAATCGACCAGCCGCGGAAGTTGCCGTTCACGAAATTCGCCGCCGCCTCCAGGTCGCCCTGCTCCAGGTCGTGATCCAGATGCAGCACCCGGTCCAGCACCGTGCCGCCACGCGTCACCACCACGGCCAGCACCCGCTGCGCGGTCAACCGCGAGAAGTGGATATGCTCTAGCCACTCGGTCTCACCTGCTGCCTCGGTCGCCACTCCTACGCCGCTTGAAATCATGGCCAGCACGTGCGAGGTGCGTTCCAGAAAATGCTGCCGGCTGGTCACCCCGGCAAAGCAGTCATCGATTTGCTGACGCTTCTCTGCCGATAGCTGAGGTACGTTGGTGCCGGTCGCCGCGCGCGCCGCTCCCGCCAGGTGCTCCACGTAGAAGCGAAACGCCTTCGCCGTCGGAATCCGCCCTGCTGACGTATGGGGCTGTTCCAGCAGTCCGGATTCGCTCAGCGATACCATCACATTGCGAATCGTCGCCGAGCTCATCCCTTCCTTATCGACATAAATTCGGGCAACAGCCTGCGACGCCACCGGCTCGCCCGTGGCTATATACATTTCCAGGATGGCCGTCAATATCAGCCGCTCCCGCGGACTGATTCGGAGCTCTGCTGCCATGGCCGTGTCACCCGCGCGCTGAGCACCCGGATGTTCATTTCGGGTACATGCCGCCTCATTTATCGTATCAGGTTGGCGGTCTCCATTCGGCCGGCACAAAGTTGAGTCCAAGCACGATCATGGCTAACCAAAGTACCATCAGCGTGTTCCTAGTCGGATGGGATGGTTCGGGCTGGATTGTGAGGTCGGATGATCACATCGAATCAATCTCCGTCCTGCGGTCAGAAAGAGGATTCCTATGATGGACAGGCGTCGTTTGTGGATCACCATTGCGGCAGTAGCGGGCGGAATCATCCTGCTTCTCCTTATCGCCATTCCCTTCCTCCTGAATGCGGACAACTACCGGCCCCGCATCCAAACCGCCCTCTCCGATGCCACGGGACGGCAGGTCACGCTCGGACATCTCAGCTTCTCGCTCTTCACCGGCTCCCTCATCGCCGACCAGCTCAGCATCGCCGACGATCCCGCATTTAGTCAGCAGCCCTTCATCCAGGCCCAACAGATTCACATCGGCATTGAGGTGGGCCCACTCCTCTTCGATAAACAAATCAAGATCCGCGGCATCACGATCGACACGCCGAAAATCAACTTGATCCAGAACCAGGCCAACGTCTGGAACTACGCCAGCCTCGGCAACTCCAGCAAGCGCGCAAACAAACCCGAGACGCAAAGCTCCATGCCCAACCTCTCCATCGGCGTACTCGAGGTGAAAGATGGCCAAGCGACCATCACCGACCTCGGCGCACCCACACCGCCGCGCGTCATCCAGAGCGTCCAGGCCAAGGTCAGCGACTTCTCGCTCACCACGCCCTTCACCTACTCACTCTCTGCAGCCTTCCCCGGCAATGGCACCGTCTCGGTCAGCGGCAAGGGTGGTCCGTTCAACCAGGCGGACGCTTCGAAGACGCCCTTCACGGCAAAAATCGAAGTGAAACATGCAGACCTCGTCGCCGGAGGCTTCGTGCTTCCCTCAGCAGGTGTGGCAGGTATTGCGGACATCAATGCGGACGCCACCTCCAACGGCCAGAGCGCCCACGTGCAGGGCAGCATTGACGCATCGCAGCTTAAGCTGGCCGCCAACGGCTCGCCAGCGCCGCGCCCCGTGCACGTCAACTTCACCGTCGACCAGAACCTCTCCTCGCTCTCCGGCCAGTTGCAGAACACCACTCTCGCCTTCGGAAAGGCTCTGTTCAACATCGCCGGCACTTATAAGACCCAGGGCCCGAAGACTACGCTCAACGTGACGGCCGCCACCCAGGGCGCTCCCATCAACGACCTCGAAGCCTTCCTGCCCTCGCTCGGCATCCAGATGCCATCCGGGTCCAAGCTGCAAGGCGGAACGCTCACCACCAATCTCGCTATAACTGGTACTTCGGACGCTCCGGTGATCACAGGGCCAGTACGCCTGAACAACACACAGCTCGCCGGCTTCGACCTCGCATCGAAGTTGGGGCCAGCCGCCGCGCTCGTCGGCGCTAAGCCAGGCGGGGGCACGACGATCCAGATACTTAGCCTTAATCTGCGGGAATCGGCCGGAGCGCTGGACGCGAACAATATCGTGCTTACCGTGGCCGGTCTGGGCACGGCAACCGGCAATGGCACTGTAAGCGCCGCCAAGGCGCTGAACTTCCATGTGGTCGCCAAGCTCCAGGGAGGCGCAGCCAGCGCAGCCACTTCTGCTATTTCGATGATTGGCGGTGCCACGGGCCGTCTTGGCGGTGCGGCGGGCGGCCTTGCCGGCAATGCATTGAAGAACGGCATTCCGGTCACCATCACTGGCACCGCGTCCAGCCCCATCATTACGCCCGACATGAAAGGGTTGACCGGCGGCGCCACGAATCCCGCAAGCCTGCTCGGCAAGAACGGCCCGCAGATTCCCAACACCAAGAATCTCGGCAAATCACTGGGCGGTCTGCTCGGTAGGCACTAACCGAACAGAAGGCAATCACTGCACGATACGTCTGCTCTCTCGATGAGGGAGAGCAGACGTGCAGTCCGCGCAGACAAACTCAGAAATCCGCTGCCACGCTATCCATGAGGAAACTCGTCCTGATACCGGGGCTGCTGTGCAATAGCCGGCTATGGTCGGCGCAGATTGCAGCTCTCTCCGCTCATGCTGACATTTACGTTCCCGAGATCGTCAAGCAAACGACCATTGCGCATATGGCTTCCGGCATCCTCGACTCTGTTCGCGGACGCTTCTCGCTAGCGGGCTTCTCGCTGGGAAGCCAGGTGGCGCTCCAGATGATGGAGCTTGCAGCGGACCGGATCGACCGCCTAGCGTTGCTCGGCGCCACTCATGGAGGCTTGCTTCCGCCGGTGCAGGAAGCCCTTCGCAAAGCGATTCTCACCATCGAGCGAGGCGGCTTCGCTGAATACCTCGAATCGGCTTATCCAACCTATGTCACTTCTTCTCACGCGCAGGATGGGGATATCAGGCAGTCCTTCATGGATATGGCCTATGAAGTCGGGCCTCAATCCGGCCTGCTTCAGATGAAGGCACTGCTTGAACTTGAGGAGCCGTTTCGCCATCTCGGGCAGATCTCCTGCCCCACAATCGTCATCGGCGGCAGCGAAGACCGGCGAACGACGAACGACGCCCACGAGACTCTAGCGCGTGAGATCCCGGACACCTCTTTGCTTTTCATCGAACACGCCGCGCACTTCACGCCGCTGGAACAACCGGCTCAGGTCACGACAGCACTGCGGCGCTGGATGGGACCGGTTTCAGCTACGTGATCTCAAACACATTCTGCTCGTGCGCCCGCTGCTCCTCCGCGCGCTTCATCAGTTTGCGCGCAATCCCGTAGAAGCTCGACGTCCCCACTGACGATGCCTCCGGCGCCAGCGCCACCGGCAATCCGCGGTCGCCCCCCTGGCGGATATTCGGGTCCAGCTCCACCGATCCCAGAAACGGCAGCTTGAACTGCTGCGCGGTTCGCTCCACGCCACCCTTTGAGAAGATGTCGATCACCTCATGGCAGTGCGGACAGGTGAACTGGCTCATGTTCTCCACAATTCCCAATACCTCCACATTCACTTGGTGAAACATCTCCAGCGCCTTGCGCGCATCCTGCAGCGAAACATCTGACGGCGTCGAGATCACCACTGCGCCGGTCAGCGGCACCGTCTGCACCAGCGAGATCACCACGTCGCCCGTACCAGGCGGCAGATCAACGATCAGGTAATCCAGCTCGCCCCACGCCACCTGCTGCAGAAACTGCCGGATAATCTGGTGCAGCATCGGCCCCCGCATCACCAGCGGCTTGTCTCCCGGTGTCAGGGACCCCACCGAGATCATCTTTACGCCGTGCGCCGTCAGCGGCTCGATGCGATTGCCTTCAATCACGCGTGGCTGCGTGGTTGCGCCCATCATCAGCGGCACATTCGGCCCATAGATGTCCGCATCCACCAACCCGACCTTCTGCCCCATCTTCGCCATCGCGATCGCCAGGTTGACCGCGAGCGTGGTTTTCCCCACCCCGCCCTTGCCTGATCCGATCGCGACAATCGCCTTCACGCCCGGCAGCGACTGCGGCTGCGGCATCTGCTGTCCATGTGTTCCCATTTCGTATCACTCCCCGGCCGTCTCTGCACGGCTCACTCGTCGTGAGATCCCGGCATCTCAGCCCATCCCTTAAGAGTAGCGTGTCTCCGCCCGGCCGCGCTCGTGTCAGCATGGATGGCATGGAAGGCATCCGTGCCGCACATCTCTTCGAAATTCCGGAAGGCATCACTTACCTCAACTGCTCCTACATGTCTCCGCAGTTGAAGTCCGTCACCGTCGCGGGGCTTGACGCTGTGCGCATCAAGAGCAAGCCCTGGACGCTCACTGCGGCAGAGTGGTTTACCTCCACCGAGCAGCTTCGCGCCCTCGCCGGCCACGTCCTCGGCACCGGTACGGACTCCGTCGCCATCATTCCCGCCGCCAGCTATGGCCTGGCCATTGCGGCCGCCAACGTCCCAATCAGCGCGGGCAGTTCCATCGTGCTTCTTGCCGAGGCCTTCCCTTCCAACGTCTACACCTGGCGCGAAGCCGCTCGAAAACACAACGCGACAATCGTCACCGTCGTGCGCGATCCGGAGACTGGCTGGACGAATGCTGTCCTCCGCGCCATCGACGCCCGCACCGCCGTTGTCTGCGTCCCGCGCTGTCACTGGACGGACGGCAGCGTCATCGATCTCGTCCGCGTCGGCGAGCGCACACGTCAGGTCGGCGCCGCACTCGTCATCGACGCCAGCCAGTCCTTCGGTGCCGTTCCCCTGGACATCGACCGCATCCAGCCTGACTTCCTCGTCTCCGTCGGCTACAAATGGCAGCTCGGCCCCTACGGACTCGGCTATCTCTATGCATCGCCGAAGTGGCAGCAGGTTGGCGTGCCCATCGAGCAGTCGTCGTTGGCGCGCCTAGGCAGTGACGATTTCACCCGAGTTGCCGACTACAGCGACGAATTCCAGCCCGGCGCGCGCCGCTTCGACATGGGCGAGTTCACGCAGTTCATTCTCGCCCCCATGGCCGCCGCCGCCCTTCAGCAAATCCTCGACTGGGGTATAGCCTCCATCGAGCAATCCATCTCCTACCTCACCGAGGAAATCGCACAGCGCGCAATTGCCGCCGGCTATGTGGTCGCACCCGCGGAGCAGCGCTCCAAGCACATGCTCGGCATCCGCTTCCGCGGCGGTCTGCCCGCGAAGCTCGTCGCGGCTCTCTCGACAGCGAATGTCTACGTCAGCATCCGCGGCGACTCCGTGCGCGTCTCCCCGCATCTCTACAACACCAGCGCCGACATCGACCGCCTCTTCACAGCCATCGCGTCATGTGTCTGAACTCCACAAACGACAGCGGGGCGAAAATCCGGCGCATCGCCGCCCGCGATACCATCGTGCTGCGCGATGCCGCACTGCGTCCCGGCCTGCCGCCAGGCGGCAGCCACTATCCGGGCGACGAGGCACCCGAGACGCTGCACCTCGCCGCATTCTTGGACAACACGCTAGTTGCCGTAGCCACGCTGTGTCGCGAGGCCATGCCGGGCACACAGGGCACTACATCCTGGCGTCTCCGCGGCATGGCCACACTCTCTGAGTCCCGCGGCCGTGGCGTTGGCAGGCAACTCGCGCAACGCTGCGTTGCCTATGCTGCGGAGCAAGGCGGCACGTGTGTGTGGTGCACCTCACGCGTCGCTACGGTGGCTTTCTACCGCACACTTGGCTTTACCGAGTGCAGCGACACCTTCTCGCTGCCGGAATTCAGCGACGCCCTTTACATCCGCATGCGGCGGCCGCTGCCTTAGCCGCTGCGCCTACCTGGTCGAGTACTCGTCCGGCCGCACCGTGCCTGCCAGCGCATCCTGCCGAGGCTTTGCCCGCTTGCGTTCCAGTTCTTTCTGCCGCAGCTCCCGCCGCCGCGCAGCATCTTCAAAGTGATGCTTCTCCTCTTCAGTCTCCGGCTGCAGCTTGGGCACCGGCACGCGCCGCCCCTGGCTGTCCACCGCAACGAACGTCAGGTACGCCGACGCCACATGGCGATGCATCCCGGCAATCGTGTTCTCCACCCAAACCTTCACCCCAACCTCCATCGAGGTGTTAAAGGCGCGATTC
>DASXGY010000482.1:0-3453 GCA_036488835.1 Acidobacteriaceae bacterium | reverse complement strand
ATTGAGGACATGGTGAACCGCCAGGTACTTGCAAACACCAATGTGGTCACGCTGGTCGATGTGCCCATCGATGTGGCGGTGAACGAGTACAAGGCGATGGCGCTCTTCGGTGAAAAATATGGCGAGCGCGTGCGGGTGGTGAAGATCGGCGACTTCTCGACCGAGCTATGCGGTGGCACACACACCGGCGCGACGGGCGAGATCGGGCTGCTGAAGCTGACCGGCGAGTCGAGTGTGTCCTCCGGTGTGCGGCGGGTGGAGGCGGTGAGCGGCATGGGCGCCCTGGGCGAGTTCCGCCGCGGCTATGAAGCCGCACAGTTCGCGACGCATGTGGCGGGCGCAAGCGAGACCGCGCCCGCGGAGGCGCTGCGCCAGCGCTTCACCGCGCAGGAGGACGAGATCAAGCGGTTGCGGCGCGAGCTGGATCAGGCGCGGATGAAGTCGGCTGCGTCCTCGGTCGCGTCGGCAGCGGACCAGGCGATCGAAGTCAAGGGCGTGAAGGTACTGTCACAGCGCGTGGCTGCGCTCGATCGCGGCCAGATGCGCACGTTGGTCGATAACCTGCGCAACAAGCTCGGCTCTGGCGTGGTGGTGCTCGGTTCCGCGGCAGAAGACGGCAAAGTGGCGCTGATCGTCGGCGTTACCAAGGACCTGACCGATCGCGTGCAGGCGGGCAAGATCATTGGCCTGATCGCGCAGCGTGTCGGCGGCTCGGGCGGTGGGCGCGCGGATCTCGCCGAGGCCGGCGGTAAGGATGCAACCCAGCTCGGTGCTGCGTTGGCCGATGCGCCGGGGGTGGTCGGCAGTCTGTTAGGCTGACCGCACCAGGACGATAGACGTGGGCGACGAGCACGATGCGCATACCGCGGAGGAACAGCCAGTGATCGACGATATTCATCCGCCGCATCAAGCGGCCCATAGCTGGCGCGACATCTTCGTTCACCTGGCCACCATCACGGTTGGTCTGTTCATTGCGCTCAGTCTCGAAGGCTGCGTCGAGTGGCAGCACCATTGGCACCTGGTGCATGAGGCGCGGGAAAACATCCGCAGCGAGATGCAAGACAATCAGAAGGAGCTGAAAAGCGCTCAGGATGTGATTCATAAGGAACAAGCAGAGGTAAAGTCTGATATCGAAGCACTGAAAAGGCTTAAGCAGAATCCGGAAGCGCATGGGTTAAGTGTGGATCTCCGGTTCAGTAACTCCGGACTGGCAAATGCAAGCTGGAACACCGCACACGAGACCGGGGCATTCTCCTTCATGGGCTATCCAGAGGTGAAGAAGTATGCCGAGGTGTATGACACGCAGAAGCTCTTCGCCGATCAGACGACTCGTGTCACAAGTGCATACACAAACTCCTTCTCAGTTCTTTACATCTTCGATGTCGATGAAAAAGCAGCGAAGGCGGTAAAGAACGAAGACGTCACTGCGGCGATACAAAAAGTCCTGGCAGTCCAGTCAGAATTGATGGTGTACGACAGCATCGCCACCGAGCTGGATCGCCAGTACAGCGAGACGTTGCAGCGCCAATTCTGACCCTTCGCAAATCCACACACCACAGGTATTCAAGTAGGTATCCGCGGAGTTTTCTCCGCACCTTCGCCTCGCTCTACCCACCTATAATGAGCATGTTCTGATCGCGAGCGCATTGCTCCTGGGGTGTGTGGCCTGTCCGGGCTTTTTTCTTCATAAAAAGGACGTCCACGCTTCATCCTTCGGGTTTACATACATCAGGAGACATGCGCAGCATGTCCATCTCTATGCCGGCACGGTTCCTCTCCTCGTCTGCATGCCGCCGCGGCGTGATCCCTGCGGTTGTTGCGGTGGCATTCGCGCTGCTGGGGATGCCCGCCATGGCCGCGCATCGGCAGGCTGCGCATACGAAGCACACTCCGTTGACGCCCTTTGCACGCGCGGAGCAACTGCGCGATGCGCTGGAATCGCGCCTGGAATCGTCTCGCACGCTGAACGAGTACGGCCGCGTACTGGATGCTTATCGCAGTGTGTACCACGGCAATCCCGCGGACCCCAAGGCTGCAGAGGCAGTCAATATGGTGGCCGGTCTGCTCGCCGAAGAGGGACGCGTCTTCCACCAGGACAAGACGCTGCTGAGCGCCGTCGGGCAGTTTGAATTTCTACGCACACAGTATCCGGGGAGCTCGTATCGAGCGCCGGCTCTGCTGGCCGAAGCGGCGATTTTTCTGCACGACCTGCACGATCCCGCAGCGGCGAAGACCGCGTACCTGAAATTTCTCAGCAGCTATCCGCGCCATCCGATGGCGGCCCAGGCACGTGCCGGCCTGAAGGAGATCGACCACCAGAAGCGGCGGAAGCGAGCAGAGGATGCGTCGCAGGACGACACGGCAGAGAACAACTCGGATGCGCCACCGTCGGATGTCCAGCCGACCCGTGCCGATTCCGCGCAACAGACAGACGCGAATCCGCGACCGACTGTGCCTCCGGCTGCTGCCCAGCCAGGAGCCCTCGCCACAAAGCCGGCTGCGCCACCGTCGATGACGGATTCGGCAGGACAGCCTGTGCTCACCGGTGCCATGCGCGTTGCTGCGCAGGCGCACCATGGCCAACTGCCGCTGGTCACGAATGTGCGTCACTGGTCCACGCCGGTGTACACCCGAGTTGCCATCGACCTGCAGGACCAGGTGCAATACGAGGCCGCGCGCGTCCCCAATCCTGACCGCATCTACTTCGATCTGCACGGAGCGCGGGTTGCGCCGGAGTTGATCGGCAAGACGATGGAGGTGACGGATGACGGCTTCCTGCAGCGGATTCGCGTGGCGCAGTTTTCGAACGACGTTACGCGCATTGTGCTCGACGTAAACCAGGTGACGGAATACTCAGCGTTCTTTCTGCCGAATCCGTGGCGACTCATCATTGATATACACGGCGCCCAGCGTCCCGGCAGCGGACCATCGCAACAGGTAGCATCCGCGCCCCCTGCCGCGCCTGTGCCGCAAGCGAGCGCCGGTCCGGCTGAGCCGGTCGCCACCAGCAATCAGAACAACCGGCAGGCGACGCATGCGCTGCGGGATATTGCTGCGGTAAGCACGCGGCCCGACGAGGTCAGGGCGACGAGCCGGCCCACAACGCAGCCGATTGCCGCGAATGTGACGCCGGTTTTGTCTCCGCCTCCTTCGGTTTCGCCAGACGTGACCCCTCGCTCCAATTCACTGCCCTCTTCTTCCGAGCGCGCCACGGTGAAGAGCAATGCAAACCATCGCACTGCGGCCAGCTCCGAGTCAGCGGACGATGACGACGAGGACGTCACGGTTCCGAGGAGCACTTCGCACGAGGCAGCTTCCACGCTCGATGGTCAGCGCTCGCTGACACGTGCACTGGGGCTGAAAATCGGGCGCATCGTGGTCGACGCCGGGCACGGCGGACACGACTCCGGCACGCTGGGGCCGGACGGCCTGCAGGAGAAGGATGTCGTGCTC
>DASXGY010000436.1:0-4698 GCA_036488835.1 Acidobacteriaceae bacterium | reverse complement strand
CACATTGCCGAGACGAACAATCCCGCGCCCAAGGAGCCGGTGGAGGCGATCCGTCCGTAGGCAGCCGTATCGCCGGTTGGAGTTGGAGTGAATCCTGAGCTGTCCGATGCGATTGCGGCCTCGTGGAGCGTTCCGCTGTGGGCCACGCTGTCGCTGCTGCTGTCGGCGGTTCTCTATTGGCGGGGATGGCGGGCTGCCCGGCTGACGCGTGCGACTGAGCTCGCGCCGTGGCGGGCAGCGTGTTTCTTTGCAGGTCTGGCGACGATCTGGCTGGCGATCGCGTCTCCTCTGGATGTGCTCGGCAACTGGCTGTTGCTTGCGCATATGGCACAACATCTATTGCTGATGTCTGTGGCGCCCCCCCTGCTCCTGCTGGGCGCGCCGACGGTGCCGTTGCTGCGCGGGCTGCCGCGCGGCTGGCTGCGCGATGGCCTAGGGCCATTTTTTACCTCGCGCGTGGTTCACGCGATCGGACGCTTCCTGATGCATCCGGCAACGGCGTGGATCGCGATGAATGTCGCGTACCTGGGTTGGCACGTGCCGGCGGCGTATGAACTGGCGCTGCGCTCACCTGCCTGGCACGAAGTGGAGCACGCGTGTTTCCTGTTTACCTCGCTGCTTTTCTGGTGGACCGTGCTGCAGCCCTGGCCGAGCCGGGCGCGCTGGTCGCCTTGGGCGGTAGTGCCGTATCTGGTCAGCGCAGACCTGGCGAACACCGCGCTCTCGGCATTCCTCGTCTTTTCAAATCGCGTGCTCTATCCCACGTATGCCACTGCGCCGCGCATCTTCGGCCTGTCTCCAATGCAGGACCAGGCTGCGGCTGGCGCATTCATGTGGGTGGTGGGATCGGCGATCTACCTCGTACCCGCAGTCGGCGTCACGATGTCGCTCCTATCGCGGCGGCGGCCGCGTCACGCGCTGGTGCAGATCGGAGGCGCTCCGGCAGCAGGCAGAGTTCGTGCCGCGCAGCCGTTAGATCTGCTACGAGTCCCGGTGATTGGCGCATTGCTTCGCGCGCGCTATGGAAGACAGTCACTTCAGGCGATCAGCCTTCTCCTGATGTGCCTCGTGATCGCGGATGGCTTTGCAGGACATCCGATGGCGGCGATGAACCTTGCCGGCGTGCTGCCGTGGAACGTTGTGCGCGCGGTCGGAGTGCTGGCGTTGCTCTTCGCGGGCAATCTCTTCTGCATGGCATGTCCGTTCACGCTGCCGCGCGAACTGGGGCGACGCCTGGGCTGGGCGCGCTTGCGCTGGCCGCAGTGGCTGCGCGTGAAGTGGATCGGGGTTGGATTGATGGTGGTGTTTTTCTTCGGGTATGAGCGATTCGCTCTGTGGAACAGCCCGGCGCGGACTGCGTGGTTGCTGGTCGCATATGTTGGCGCGGCATTTCTGGTGGACACGCTTTTTCGTGGCGCCAGTTTTTGCAAGTATGTCTGCCCGATCGGTCAGTTCAATTTCATCGGATCGCTGATCTCGCCCACGAGCTTACAGGTTCGGAGTGCATCTACCTGCGGCTCATGTGCGACGCGCGATTGCATTCGAGGCAACGAACAGCAGCGCGGCTGCGAGCTGGAATTGTATCTTCCCGAGAAACGCAGCAACGCCGACTGCACACTGTGCATGGATTGTGTGAAGGCGTGCCCGCACGACAATATTGCCATTGTTCCGCGCAGCATGACGCAGGATGTACTAGCCAGCGAGCCCACTTCATCGCTCGGGCGCCTACATCGGAGAATGGATGTTGCGGTGGCTGCGCTGGTGCTGGTGTTTGCGGGGTTTGCGAATGCGGCGGCGATGGTGGGGCCGGGGAGTGACTTGCTGGCGGCGGCAGGCCGACGGGTGCCGTGGCTGGCTACGGGCGCGGGCAGTTTTGCTGGTGTGCTGGCCGGGGTATTGCTTGGGGGCGGAGTTGTGTGGCTGGCCTCTCAGTCTGCTCGTGGCGCACAGTCGCGGGGTGAGGCGTTCGGACGTAGTGTGCTCGCGCTGGTGCCGCTGGGCATGGGGATGTGGGGGGCGCACCTGCTGTTTCACCTGGTGATGGGTGCGCCTGCCTTGCTGCCGCTGGTGCGGCAGGCGGGGCAGGATCTCGGGTTCCGCTGGCTCGGCGTGCCGCGGTGGGGCGCAGGTTCTGTTGTGTTGCGGGGAAATGGTCTGCTGCAGTTGCAGCTACTCTTCCTCGATGGCGGTGTGCTCCTCTCCCTCTATATGGTGTGGCGCACTGTTGCGAAGGTACGTCTTGCGCAACGGCTACTGCGGATCGCTCCGCTGGCACTGCTGACGGTTGCGCTGTACTGCATCGGCTTCTGGCTGCTGCTCCAGCCGATGCAGATGCGCGGCGTGATGATGGGTGGCATGTGAAGCGTGTCTTTGTTGCTCTCGCGCTTGCGTGTGCTGCGGTGATGGCGCACGCGGATGGCGGACGACTCCAGTTGCGGCAAGCGGCGGGGCCGTTCGTCGTATCGTTGTTCACTGTGCCGGAGTCGCTGGCTGTAGGGCCGGCGGACCTGAGCGTGATGGTCGAAGACCAGGGTGGCGGCAGCGTTCTGCTGGATGCGAATGTCGTCGTCACACTGACTCCAGAGGACGCCAGCGGCGTGCCTGTGATCGCACATCTATCGCACGCGCACACCACAAACCAGTTGCTGGAGGATGCTGTTGTCCAATTGCCGCGTGCCGGACGCTGGCGCGCTGTTATTCATGTGAGCGAGACCGGACGCGAGGGGAGTGTGGCGACTGAACTGACGGTTGCCAACTACTCTGCGCGTCGCGGCACGGTGTGGTTCTTCGCTGTGCTGCCGGTGTGTGTGCTTGCGCTGTTCGCGTGGGTGCAGGTGGAGAAGCAGCGCGCACGTCGGCGTAGGATGCTGAGTGCTGCGTGACGCGTTTTGCGTGAGCTGCGTGGCTGCGATCGTTGTTATAGTGAAGAGTTTGCCCGACGCTTTCTTATGACGAACTCTTCCGCTCCACTCCTGCTTAACGGTGATCCTCTGACATTAGCGCAACTTGATGCGGTCGCTGCGGCGACGCTCGAGGTTGCAATCGCTCCCGGTTCGAGAAGCCGCATGTTGGCTTCGCGCGCTGTTGTGGACCGTGCCGCCGGGGGGGATGCCGCGGCGTATGGCATCAACACCGGGTTCGGGAAGCTGGCCGATGTGCGGGTGGCCCCGGACCAAGTGGCGGTGCTGCAGCAGAACCTGGTGCGCAGCCACTGTTGCGGTGTGGGCGAGCCGCTGAGCGAGGCAGAGGTACGCGGCATGCTGCTGCTGCGCGCGAACGTACTGGCCAAGGGACGCAGTGGCGTGCGCACCGAGGTGGCGGAGTTGCTGGCGGCGATGCTTCACCATCGGATTCATCCTGTGGTGCCGTCGCGCGGTTCGGTGGGAGCAAGCGGCGATCTTGCTCCGCTGGCACATCTGGCGCTCGCGTTGATTGGCGAGGGCGAGGTGTTCGCTGGTGGTAAGCGCGTGCCGGCTGCGACCGCGCTTGAGGCTGCTGGACTTTCTCCGCTGCAGTTGCAGGCGAAAGAAGGACTGGCGCTGCTTAACGGTACGCAGGCGATGGCTTCGGTGGGCGGGCTCAGCCTTTTTCGCGCGCAGCGCGTGGTGCGGCTTTTCGATCTGGCTGGGGCGATGTCGCTGGAAGGACTGCGGGGCACCCCGGCTGCTTTCGATGCCCGCATCCATGAGGCACGTCCGCATGCGGGCCAGATTGCCGCGGCGGCGCATCTGCGCGCGCTGATGGAGCAGAGCGAGATCCGCGAGTCGCACCGGCTGAATGATCCGCGAGTGCAGGATGCGTACTGCCTGCGCTGCATGCCGCAGGTGCATGGCGCGGTGCGCGGCGTGCTCGATCATGCGACGGTGGTGATCGAGACGGAGACCGGCTCGGCTACCGACAACCCGCTGATATTCGCGGCCGGCGATGGAGGCGGAGATATTCTCTCCGGCGGGAACTTTCATGGCGCACCACTGGCATTCGCGCTCGACTACGCGGCCATCGGGCTAGCCGATCTGTTGAGCATCAGCGAGCGGCGCATCGATCGGCTGATCAACCCGGACATCAACGAGGGGCTCCCACCATTTCTCTCCGACAATCCGGGGATTTCGTCGGGCTTCATGATTGCGCATGTGACATCCGCTGCGCTGCTGAATGAGGCGAAGGTGCTGGCGCACCCGGCGAGTGTGGACTCGGTGCCGACGTCCGGGGGCAAGGAGGACCACGTCTCGATGGGGATGACGGCTGCGCTAAAGCTGCGACAGGTAGTGGAGAACGCCGAGATGGTGCTGGGGATCGAGTTGATGACGGCGGCGCAGGCGTTGGAATTTCGTATGCCGCTGCGGGCTGCACTGCGAGTGGAGGCGGCGCGTGCGCGGGTGCGCGAGTTCGTTGCACCGTTGCGCGAGGATCGCGTGCTCTCGGGCGACATCACGAAGCTGGCGGCTGCGATTCGTGGTGGCGCGTTCGACGAGTGGCTGGGGTGAACCCCTCCCCCCTCCCGTCGCGGGAGGATGGTTTGTAAACTTCGTATTTTCATCCGTTTAGGAGCTCTCCCGCGGGTCAAATTCGTCATTCCAGAGGGCTTAGCGCTAAATTCGTCCTGCGAAAGGAGTTACAACGACAAAAGCCACGCGCTGTTGCTCCGTGGCTTCCGTCTTCTTGTTAGCTCTTGTTTGAGGATAGCAATTTGGGTGGGGC
>DASXGY010000376.1:0-5115 GCA_036488835.1 Acidobacteriaceae bacterium | reverse complement strand
TCCGTCGATTGGCTCGATCGCCCGCGCCCCAAAGGCAACTACGGCATGGGCGCCTTCTATCAATCGATCGACACCGTCCTCTGGGGCAGAAAAACCTGCGATATGGCGCTCGCGTTTCAAGAGAAAGGCATCGCCGGATCGGCATTCGACACTAACGTGAAGAACTGCGTCTTCACTCGCACGCCGCCGTCCGCAGCGCCCAAGGGCGTCGAGTTCGTGGATGAACCAGTCAAGAGCTTCGCATCCCGCCTGCGCGCGAAGAAAGGAAAAGATATCTGGATCATGGGTGGCGCCGGCATCATTGCATCGTTTCTCGATGCAGGCGAGGTCGACGAGTTCATCCTCAGCGTGGTTCCGGTACTGATCGGCGAAGGCATTCCACTCCTCGCGCCGCGCCATCGCACCGTGCCGCTCAAGCTCCTCGCATCGACGAAGTTCGCCGACGGCGTGGTGAAGCTCCACTATTCAGCCCAGTAAGGAATCGATCTTTCGGAGATACGCGCCGCAATCGGATGGTGCATGCGTCAATGTTGCATACGTCAGCGGGAGCGCTCGCACGCATTGCGCTTCCAGCAGCTGGTCGTGGCAGGCGGGCCGACTTAGCTAATTGGACGCCACGGTGGTGAGGGATTTCGAAGCCAGGGCGGAAGAAATCCCCGGGCTCTTCACCGCTGCCGCGGCTTTGTTATGCACGTAGCCCCACACAAACCAGCTCATCCCCATCACCAGCAGCAGCAGCGCCACCACTCCCGCCCAGCGTGCCCGCGAGTTGCCGGCATGCGGGTCGCGGCCACGGGAACGGCCAACGTTCTCCGCGAACGCAGCCCATGCCTGATCCTCTTCGCTGATGACGGTTTCCTCGGGCTGACTGAACTCCAGATAGCGCTTCACCCACGCGTCTTCATCCAGCCCGGCGGAGCGCGCATAACTGCGCACAATGCTCTTGCGGAAGACGCCGCCCGGCAGCTGGTCGAATCGCTCCTGCTCAACCGCCTGCAGGTAGCGTGTGGTGATCTTGGTTGCTGTGGCGATCGCCTCGAGCGCCACGCCTTTCGCTTCCCTGGCCTTTTTCAGGTCCTGTCCAAAGCTGCCCATGCTTCCCACCTTGGCGCCTTTCCATGAGTGCCGTGGCTCACTTGCTTCCGATGTCGTGGCCCGGGACCCCGCGGCGTAGTCTCTTGAATGCAAAGGCGGATGAGTGATCGATTCGCAAAGTCTCCGATCACCGTACGCCTTTTCCTCCACCTGCGGAGCACCACTTTCCGGGCATCCCCGCTATCCCCCATAAGGTACAGCCCACCGTAACTGCTTTGCTACACTCGCCCTATGAATAAGCTGGTACTCGGCAACCTGCTGCACCGGCCCATCCGCGTTGCCATCAGTGTGCTGGCTGTTGCCATTGAAGTCATCATGATCCTCTCCATCACCGGCGTCTTCATCGGCCAGGTGAGCGGCAGCCGTGCCAACAGTACCGGCATCGGTGCAGATCTCTTCGTCCAGCCTCCCAATTCAAGCTTCCTCACCGCCGTCGGCGGCGCACCGGTCTCCGCCAAAATCGCGGATGTCCTCCGCAAGCTGCCGCACGTCGCCGTCGTCTCCCCGGTGATCTCCCAAATGAGCACCATGGGATCGGTGGAGACCATCTGGGGCATCGACTACGAAAGCTACAACGCTCTGCGCCCGTTCAAGTTTCTCGCCGGCACGCCCTTCCAGGGGCCGAACGATGTCATCATCGACGACTACGCTGCCCGCCGGGATCACGGCTATCACGTCGGTGACACCATCCAGATCTTCAACCACCCCTTCCGTATCTGCGGCATCGTCGAGCACGGCAAGGGGGGCCGCAAATTTATCCCCATTCGCACCCTCGGCGCGCTTAACGGCGCCGAAAACAATGCCTCGCTCTTCTATGTCAAGAGCGACAACCCGGCAAACGAACAGCTGATCCGGGATGAGATCCATGCCGTCCCCGGACTCAGCCAATACCAGGTGCGCACGCTCGATGAGGTCCTGTCGCAGATGACGCCGGATCGCCTGCCCGGCTTCAATATCGCGCTTCGCGTGGTCATCTCCATCGCCTTCATCGTTGGCTTCCTGGTCATCTTCCAGTCCATGTACACTGCAGTGCTCGAACGCACGCGCGAGATCGGCATCCTCAAAGCGCTCGGCGCGTCAAAGCTCTACATCGTGAACGTCGTGCTGCGCGAAACTGCACTCTTCAGCATCGCCGGCATCATCGTCGGGCTCGCCCTTACCTTTGTCATCAAAGCAGGATTGAACCAGCGCTTTCCCACTCTGCCCTTCCCGGTCGAAGTTCCCTGGATGCTCTCTACCGCTGCTTTAGCCTTTATCGGCGCATTGCTCGGAGCACTTTACCCGGCATGGAAGGCCGCGCAAAAAGATCCCATCGACGCCCTCGCCTACGAATAGTTTCCGGCCTTCGCTCCACCCGTCCGTTGATGTATACGTACTCGACCAGGCCGGGTCACAATATTTGTATTTGTGAAAACGGTGTTGGAGATTCATTGCCGTAAACGCAGAATGTGTCATCCTGCGCTACGGACGAAGAAAAAGAATTTGCAGCTTGATCTCGATGGCCTTTCACCTGACGTGAGCGACCAGAGGGAGCGAACCACACATCCCGCGCCACCGGCGCAGTTGCCCGAACGGCTAGTTCTCCAGCAATGCCGCGACCGCTTCATGCCCGCGCTCGCGCGCATACTCCGCCGGCGTCTTACCGCGATCGCAGCGCGCCGTCCTGTCCGCCCCTGCATCCAGCAGCATCCGCACCAGGTCCTCGCGGCCAGCCACCGCGGCTTGGTGCAGCGGACGATAGCCCGCCGTCTGCGCCGCGTTCACATCCGCGCCGCGCTCGATCAGCAGCCGCGTTATCTCTGCATCTTTGGACAGCGCCAGCAGCGCATGCAGTGCCTGGTTGCGCATCGGGGTCTGCGAAACCTGATCGGGAGCGGCGCCCGCATCCAGTAGCGTCAACATTGTCTCGCGATCCCCAAACGCCGCCGCCAAATGCAGCAGAGGCCATCCATCCGCGGAGCGGCTGTTCGCCCGCTCCCTTGCCGTCGCAGGATCCGCCCCCAGCAGCTCACGCAGTCGCGCCGCATCGCCCACCGCGGCAGCCTCCGCCAGGTCCAGCTCCAGGCCGGAGCGCAGAAAGTCCCGCACCACCGTGTGCCCGCTGTATACCGCCCAAAGCAAAGCCGAGACGCCCTGGGCGTCCCGGCTCTCCGCAATCTGCGGATCGTCTTTAACCCAGTCGGCAATCTCCTGGGTGTCTCCTCGTTTGACCAGGTCAAGAAAGCTCTTGCTCACTCGCCCAATCTACCAAAGCCACGGCACATACTCTGCCGGTCCTACATTCCCGGTGCTGTTGGTTCCGCCGAGGCCAGAACCGGCGCGTTCGATGGCGGCATCTTCGGTGTCTCCTTCGGAGCCACCTGGGTCGGCACCTCCCGTGCCGGCGCGGCACCCGGCCTTGTCTTGTTTGAGTAGATCCGGAAGGTCACCTGAAGGTTCACTACTTCCGATACCGGCTTGCCATTCAGCGTGCCCGCACGAAACTGCGCGTGCTCTACCGCTTCGACGGCCCTCTCATCCAGTCCGAATCCGATCGGCCGGACGATGGTGACTTCTCCCGGGCGGCCCTGCGCGTCCACCACCATCTGCAGGAAGACCATGCCCGCGATGTTGTTCTTCTGCGCGTAGTCGCTCGATGCCGGGTCGAGCACCGTCAGCAGGTGCGGTGGCTTCACGTCGCCGCCCGGTCGCAGTGCCGAGGCATCCACGCGTTGGGCCCGCGCCTTGCCTGCCTTGGTGGCAAAGTAGTTCTGCCAGTACGCCGGCAGCGTCGCGATCACCGAGTCATCCAGCGCCGGCGCAAGCATCACGTTGAGCGCCATCGATAATTGCAGAATGCTCACTCGGGGATCGTGCTCGGGCGCAACGGGCGGTTCACCTGCCACAGCGGAAGCACTTCCCGCCGGAGCCAGGGCCAGAAGAGCGATCGCAGCCTTTCGGGCAGCATCGTTAGCGGGGTCGGCATTCGCCGCGATCTCCTTGTCATCCTTCTTGTCGTCCTTCTTCTCATCCTTCTTCTTTTCGTCTTTTTCATCCTTCTTCTTTTTCTTCTTCTCCGGCTCAATCACCAGACGATCAATATCGATGGTCATTACCTTCTTCGGATCTACCTTGATCCGCTCAAATGGCGTCGAATCGTCCTCGTAGGGCAGCGCGCCGAAGAAGTGCAGTCCTATGCGGTGCGCCTCGATCTCCATCGATTTCTTGGTGTACTTCACCTTGTCGATCTCGACGGCGCTCAGCGCAAAGGAGCCCTTCTGCGGGTTGCCTACCGCCTTGCCGTCGGTCGCGAACTCCAGCTTGTCGTCCTGATAAAACCCGCGCAGGTAGAAAGTCTTCCCCACCAGCTCCGCCGACAGAGCCTCCGGCGTCGATGCCGGGGCCACCGCCTGCGGACCCTTGGGAGCGCTCGCTGCTTTCGCAGGAGCGGCACTCTGGTTCGCTGGAATCGGGGTTGCGGCACTCTGCGCTGAGGCGAACGGCGCGGTTGTCATCAGGCAGGCTGCGAGCAGCGCAGCTCCAGGGCGGGCAATAGGCAGATGACGCATGACGGGCCTTTCGTTCCGAGGTCTTCCGGCCAGCGTCGCGTGTGGCCGCAATCGCCGGGCAGTCTTCCCATCTATCTAAGGTCAAGGTTGCCGGGAGCGACAATGGAACCAAAGCCCAGCAGTAATGACACCTCCGTGGGAGGGCCGCTGAAGCGGAAGTAATATCGGAGCCGAAGTAATACCGTAGCGGCTGCCGGGTGAGTCACCCCATGCCCCACCCTCCACGACCGGGGGTCAGCTAAGGCGCTTCCACGCGCGATCGAAGAGGATCTTTTCCCAATCTCGGCACGCCCTGCCGGCAGGTGCTAGCCTGAAGGAGATCGTCGAATTCGGTCTGGTCTTTTTGCCTGTTCTGGCTCGTTCCTGCTCGCAACTCCTCCACATTGCATTCAACGGTACATTCAGTACGAAGGAACACGTGTTTTATGGAACAGGGAACAGTGAAGTGGTTTAACGATGCAAAGGGATTTGG
>DASXGY010000370.1:0-7948 GCA_036488835.1 Acidobacteriaceae bacterium | reverse complement strand
CGTCCGGGAGCCGACCCGCCACGATCCAGCACCGTCTCCCGGTAGCGCAGGATGGCCGGGTCCTCCAGCAGCGCAGCCCGATTGAACTGGTTAAAGAAATCGATCGCGATCACCTTGTCGTAGAGATAGGTGTAGTAGTTCGACGAGTAGCCGCAGAGGTGCGTGAAGCTGGCATACATCCGGTTGCCATCGATCCAGAGATACGGCAGGAAACGCTCATAATCCGCCCGCAACAGCGCATCTAAATCGAGCTCCGCGCCCGGCGCATCTGGGTCGCGGTCGTGCACATCAAGCGAGTAGTTGGTGTAAAAGAGCTGCGTCCGCACCCAGTCGGCGCGGCCAAAGGCGCCTGCCTGGTTCATGGTCGCCACCAGTTCCGTGGGGATCGGCTCCCCGGTCTGATAGTGGCGCGCGAAAGTCTGCAGCAGCTTCGCGTCGCGGAAGAATTCCTCCAGCATCTGCGACGGCACCTCGACGAAATCGCCCTCCGTCGCGATACCGCTAATGCCCGCCCAAGCCTGTTGGCCGCCCAGGATGGCATGCATCAGATGGCCGAACTCATGGAAATACGTGACCACATCCGAATGCTGCATCAGCCCGGGATCGCCATTTGGCCCTTCACCCTTATCGTCGCCGCCGGGGAAATTGCAAATAAGCGCGGCCTCTGGAATCTGCCGCCCCGCGATGCCCGGCACCAGCGGCGCCGCGCTGAACCATTTGTCCTTCCCCTCGCGCGGATGCATGTCGAGATAGAAGCGCCCCACCTGCTTTGCACCATCGAAAACATCCCACGCGGAAACCGACGGATGCCACACCTCCGCATCCGGCGCTGGGCGAAACTCCACCTTGAACAGCCGGGAAGCGGTAGCGAGCACCCCGGCCTCCACCTGCTTGTAGGGGAAATACGGCCGCACCGCCTGCGAGTCAAAGGCAAACTCCCGTCGCCGGTACTGCTCTACCCAATAGCCGCGGCTCGCCGCATCGATCATCCGAAGCTCCGGCCGCTGGCTCTGCGCGAAATCGAGAACGATGCCGTACTCGCGCTGCGCCCCGGTGCGGGTCGCTTCCTCCAGCTGCTCCAAAAAGCGCTTCATATTGGCCGCCGAACCGATCATCTGGTCCGCCGTGGCGAAGTCCGCCCAGGTGGCGAAGCCCAGCAGCTTCGCAATCGCATGCCGGGTGCGGAAGAGATCGAGGAGCAGCTCACGATTCGCCGGAAAAGCGCGCGTATTGTAGGCTAGAAACATGCGGCGGCGCAGCGCATCGCTCGCGGCGAAGGTCATCACCGGCAGGTAGTCCGGATAGTCGGTGGTCAGCACCACTTTGCCCGTGTCGTCCGCCGGATGGTGCTTGCGGAAGTCCTCCGGCAGCCCATCGAGCTCGCTCAGGTCGATGACCACCACCGTCTGCGTGCCCTCCTGCACATTGCGCCCGATGGTCAAGCCAAGCAGCGTCGCCTTGTCTTGCAGCTCGCGCAGCTTGGCGCGCGTGGGCTCGTCCTTGTCCACACCGGCCAACCGGTATTGCAACAGCGTCCGCTCCATATAGTGCCGCGTGGCGTCGTCTGCCTTGCTCGAGTCCACGGCGGCCAGCGCGCGATAGACCTCCTGGTTCAAGGAGAGCGCGGTTGCCGCCTCGGCCACGCGCTGCGCCAGTTGCTGCGCCTTGTCGCGCACCGGCTTGCTAGGGTGCACGCTGTCCAGCAGGCCGCACTCGGAACCGCTCTGGCTCAGCGCGGCAACCGCGTCGTCATAGGGCCTCCAGGTGGACTCGAGCGTGCGCTTCTTAGCCTGCAGCAGCCGGTCCAGGCTGTCTTTGTGAGCCTCCAGCCGGGCCGCGACCCAGCTCTCCAGGGCTTCCGGGGTTACTTCGGCGGCCTTCGCCAGGCTCCATGCGTGGCTGGAACGTACTGCCCCTGCTGCTTTCATTCCGTGATTCATCCTCTAAAGATCAGGTTAAATGCAGACAAGTGCTTGCAACCAAGTGCGGGCGCTGGTTACCATTTCGCAGTTCAGGCATGACCTTGGCATGACCTCCACAACTCCAGCGATCGCCGCCCACCAGCTCCGCGCGCGTATGAGCAAGATCTGCGTCTCTGTAACCGGCACCACCGCCGGTGAAATGCTGAGCCGCGCCGAAGACGTCTCCCATAACAATCCCTTCCTTGAATTGCGGCTGGACACGCTGAATAAGCCACAGGCGATTCTGCCCAAACTCAAGTCCTTCACCGCGAGCAATCGCCACGTCACCGTGATTGCAACCTGCCGGCGCAACGAGGGCGGCGGCAACTTCGTAGGTGAGTTGTTCGAGCAGGCAGAGATATTGGAAGGCGCGGCAAAGGCCGGCTGCCAGCTCATCGACGTCGAGATCGAGTCGGCCGAGACCATGCGTCCCGCGGATTGGAAGCGGTTGCGCGCCAGCGGGGCTGCGCTCATCCTCAGCTATCACGACTTCTCCCACACCCGTGGCCTGCAGAAGGCCTTCGAGCGCATGCAGCACTTCGATCCCGAGTTCTACAAGATCGTGCCGACAGCGCGCTCTCTTGCCGACAATCTCGCGGTGCTCGAGCTGCTGCAGCAATATGGCGATGCCACCAACATGATCGCCATGGCCATGGGCCAGCCCGGCGTTGTGAGCCGCCTGCTCAGCGCGCGCGCAGGCAGCGCCTTCACCTTCGCATCCATGGCCGCAGGCGAAGAGACCGCGTCCGGACAGATGACAGTCGACACCCTGCGCTCGCTCTACCGCTTCGAAGAGATCGATGCCGCGACGCGCGTCTACGGCGTTGCCGGCCACCCCATCGCGCACTCACTCTCGCCCCTGATGCTGAACACCGCCTTTCGCCGCGAGCGCATCAACGCTGTCTTTCTGCCGCTGGAAACCGTAAAGACCGCCGATCTGCTGACACTCGTCGAACGCATCCCACTCGCCGGACTGGCCGTCACCATGCCGCTGAAGCAAGAGATTCTGCCTTCGCTGGCCCGCATGGACGAGCTCTCCACCCGTATCGGGGCCTGCAACACCATCGTGCGCGGGCCGAACGGCCGCCTCTTCGGATTCAACACCGACGTCAGCGCTGTGATCGGACCACTGGAGCGGCGGCTCTCGCTGAAAGGCGCGCGCGTGTTGGTGCTCGGCGCCGGCGGCGCAGCGCGCGCCGCGGTCTTCGGCCTGAAGGAGAAAGGCGCGGAGGTCCACATCCTCAATCGCACCCCGGAGAGCGCGAAGGAGCTGGCCGCGCAGGCGAAAGCGAAGGTCTTCAGGCACGAGCAACTGACAAAGACCGACTTCGACGTGGTGCTGAACGCCACCCCTGCCGGCATGCATGGCAGCAAAGTGGACTCTCTGCTCGAACCCGAAGAGCTGCGCGCCCGCCTGGTCTTCGACATGGTCTACAACCCCATCCAGACTCCGCTGCTGCGCATGGCGCATGAGAAGGGGATCGCGGTCATCCCCGGTCTGGAGATGTTCGTGCATCAGGGAGCGCGGCAGTTCGAGATATGGACCGGCAAGCCCGCGCCCGAGGCGGACATGCGCCGCGTTGTGATTCACACGCTGCAGCAGCAGGCGATGCAGCCTGCGACCGCATAAACGCCCGCTTCCCGGGTTGGCGTCCGCCCCGAATGATAGCCTTCCTCTGCCGGCTATTCCCCACTCCGTGCATCGCACCCTGCTCCTCGAAGGATCGCCGCCTTTGCCCAATCTCCGCTCGTTGTCTCAGCTCCGGTCCTTGCTGCCGTACGCGGCCAAACTCTTGCCTGTGCTTACCGGCATCGCCGTTTCCGAGCCCGCCGCGCGCCAAGATCTCTCTTCCTTGAACCGCCACTTCGGCGAAATGCAGATGGAAAGCCGCGGACTGCGCTCGAGGGTGGAAAGTCAGGGCGAAGAGATCGAGCGCGGCCTCAAACAGAACCAGGAGCAACTGGACCGTTTGGTCACGAGCATCGAGGCCGGCCGTCGCGAGCAACAAGAGCTTGCCAACTCATTTCGCAGTCTGGCTAGATTGCTGAAGGGCCTCTTCTTCGCCATTCTTTTTCTATTGGTCGCAGTCACTGCCATTGTGTGGGCTCATTCTCTTCCGCATGTCGCACGTTTAAATTTTTTTGCCATCCCCTTCATCCCCGCTCCGCTATTGGTTTGGTAAACGTTTACAACGACATACCCACTCGTCGCCGTATCGCATTCGGGAATGCGTATTGACGCGGATCGCTTTCGAGTTGCCAGTCGTGTCATGCGAGGTCTAGGATGTGCCCAAGTTCGGTGCAGCCTAGGTAGGCGTGCCAGAACGAGCAGCCGTCTTACCGCTTCAGGAATCGGTTCAATCAACTGGCAAATGTTCTGCCAGCGTCAATGGAGTGACATTCTCTATGGCGTGGTACGCCTACTGCATCAGTGAAAAGTTAGCCTTCCCTGAATTAGCCCGCCACCGCAAACCGGTACCAATGCAGTCCCTAACCGGCATCTCAGGGAATCAAATCTTCCTCTATCCAGCCAGTGATCTCGCAGTCATCGTTTCGGAACACAATCCACAAGAAAATTTCGATCAGCAAGCCGCCAGGGACCATGCCCGCGTCGTCGGCGACTGTTTCAAGCTCTCTACCGTACTTCCCTTCCGCTTCGGTACTGTCTTCGCCGATGATGAAGCGCTCCGCCGCTCCATTCGCTCCAATCAGCGCCAGTACGCGACGCACGTGGAACGCCTGCGCGGCAAAGCCGAGATGCATCTCAAGGTCATGGTCGAGGACTGCTGCCTCCAGCAGCCGCTTCGCGCCGTCTCCGCGAAAGACAATGTCGGCAAGGAATATCTCTCCAACCTGCGGGAAACGGCTGCCCGTCAGCGCGAGCGCCAGACCAAAGGTCGCGCCATCTCGGTCCAGATGCAGCGTCTCTTCTCGCCCCAGGATGAAGAGATCACCTGCCGCACCATGGATAACGGCAAGATGTTGCTGGACATCTCGCACCTCATTGAAGCGAAGTGCGTGGAGCGGTATCAAAACAAGTTCGCCACTACCCGCGAGCTGCTGAAAGACTGCCAGATGCAACTCTCCGGACCCTGGCCGCCCTACCACTTCGTCCACCGGCTGACGCGCCCACACACCATCGCACCAGGCATTCCCGCTTAATCACCACCAACTCGAGCACTGCAGAAGGCCCGTCATTCGGCGGGCCTTCTGCTTTGGTTGTCCTTTCCTGCTTATCCTTTCCTGCTTGTCTTTTCCTGAAAGATGAGCTCTCGTCGCCTGAGTAGACATTCCGCATTCGGACACGCCGACGTCGTTATCATCCAACCAGAGAGATGAATTCTATGCGTGCGGCCGTTCTCAGGTCTCCGGCTCCGGTCGATGCCAACCCACTGAGTTTGGAAGAGCTTCCGATGCCCACGCCCGCAACCGGTGAGGTTCTGCTCAAGGTGCTCGCATGCGGCGTGTGCCACACCGACCTCCATATCGTCGAAGGCGAGCTGCCGCCACACCTGCCCTGGGTGATTCCGGGACACCAGATCGTTGCCGAAATCCTGGACCCCCATGACTCCAGCCTGAGCAAAGGCGCGCGCGTCGGCGTGTCATGGATCGGCGGCACGGACGGCACGTGCTCCTTTTGTCTCGGCGGCCGGGAAAATCTGTGCGATCACCCAACCTATACCGGGTACACCCACCAGGGGGGCTACGCCGAGTACACCACCGCGCGGGCGGACTTTCTCTCTGTGTTGCCGGAGAAGTTGGGAAACCAGGAGGCCGCACCGCTTCTCTGCGCCGGCATCATAGGATTTCGCAGCATCCGCGTAGCCGAGGTGAAGCGCGGCCAGCGCGTCGGGCTCTTCGGCTTCGGTGCGTCGGCGCAGCTCATCATCCAGGTGCTGCTGTCATGGGACTGCAAAGTCTACGTGTCGACACGCGAGGCACAGCATCAGCAGCTTGCACGCAACCTCGGCGCGGAGTGGGTCGGAGGCGGCACGGACGTCCCTCCCGTTGCGCTTAATTGCGCTGTAACCTTCGCCCCCGTCGGCGAGGTAGTCATTGCCGCACTGCGCTCGCTCGCCAAGGGAGGCATTCTCGCCATCAATGCGATCCATCTCGATCGCATACCGGAGTTCGACTACGATTCGCTCCTCTGGGGCGAACGGCAAATCCGCAGCGTCGCCAACATGACGCGTCAGGATGGGCGGGACTTCCTGAAGATCGCTGCCGAGATTGGCCTCAAACCCACCGTGACCACGTATCCACTGGAGCACGCAAACCAGGCGCTCCAGACGATCCGCCACGATAAGTTCACCAACCCTGCCGTCATTCTTCCCTAGGCGGAAGCGCGATCTACACTTCAGTTCACCGGCGCAGCATTCTTCTTGTCGCGGCGCAAAATGACCTTCGCTCTGCGGTCCGACGAGGAGTGGTCGATCTGCCGCCAAAAAGCCTGGAAGTAGTCCACGGCCGACACGATCGATACCACCACCATGAAATAGATGGAGGCGTAAGCCGTCCAGCGGACGGGCAGGATATACCAGCCCCACTGCCACTCATACCAGCGATGCGCCAGAATCGTCGCCACCACTGCGACAATCTGCACGATGGTCTTCAGCTTGCCCAGGTTGCTGGCCTGGATAGTGAAGCCCTCGACGCTCGCAATCGAGCGCAATCCGCTCACCAGAAATTCGCGGCCGATCACCAGCACGGCAATCCACGGCTTCATGATGCTGGGCGTGAACTCCACCAGCGAAATGAATGCCGCCGAGATCATCAGCTTGTCGGCCAGTGGATCGAGCAGCATGCCCATAGTCGTGATCTGGCCGCGCTTACGCGCCAGGTAGCCATCGACGCCGTCCGTAATCGCCAGCAGGATGAAGATGCCGGAGGCGATCAGCTCCTGCTCGCCGCGGCCGTCGCGAAAGGGAAAGCTGGCAGAGAGCATCCAGATGAGCAGCGGCACGCCGGCGATGCGGCTCATCGTGATGGAGTTGGGCAGATTCATGCGGATGCGCCGGGGGCAAGGCTGCCGAGGGCCCTTTCCAGCCATTATGCCTGACTTGTATTTTCAATGCGTTATCTCAGCACCTTGTCAGAAGGCGCATTTTTCCCTGTTTGGAAGGCGCCGGCGGGCGTCTTAGCGGCCGCTCCTTAACCCCCCGTGTCAACAGCAAGCCCCGGCCGAAGACGCGCGTCGCCGACATGGCCTGAGCCAGCTCTCCGCTATTCCGAAAGATAGTGCTCCAGAGGATTGGGAGCGAGTTGACGAAGCAATTTCAGCAACGAGGCGGGGTCGAAGTTGTCCAATTGATGGTCGGCCATGACGCAGTCTGTGACGCCGCGGCTCGAGGTCACGATCAGCAGCACATCGGAGCGAACGGCACGAAGCTCTTTCACCAGCGAGGCGCAGTCCATGCCCGTAACCGCCTCGTTCATCACGATGCCGGTGACATTGGGATAGAGCTTGAGTGTCTCCACTGCCTCGGTGCCGCTGTATGCGGTGAGCACGTTGTACTTGGCAGTCTCCAGCACCAGCTTGCGGGTGGAGATGCTGTCCGGGAACTCATGGTCAATGACGAGAAAACAAGGTCGAATCACCGGGGTAGTATTGCAGCGCGCAGCAGCTACTAGCAAGAAGCATGACGTGGCATCGATTCCTTAAGAAACGATGAAGGCGGCTTTCGCCGCCCTCACTTCCCTGGCCCGCGATTACGATCAGGCGTAGATGCCGCGCTGCTTGATGGTGAATGAGACGCGATCGATGGCCAGCATGTAGGCGGCGATCCGGTTGTTCACGCCGTGCGCCTCGGAGTAGCGGACCACGTCATCGAAGCTCTCCGCGAGGATGCTTTCGAGCTGCTCGTTGACCACCGCTTCCTTCCAGAAATAGCCCTGCCGGTCCTGCACCCATTCGAAGTAGGACGCAGTCACGCCGCCCGCATTCGCCAGGATGTCGGGAATCACGAAGATCTTCTTGTCGGCGAGCA
>DASXGY010000331.1:0-1878 GCA_036488835.1 Acidobacteriaceae bacterium | reverse complement strand
TCCCGGCCCGTTTCCTTCCCAAAGTGAAACGTAGAGCCACGACAGGGTGATACCACTTTCACTTCTGTGTGAGCGCAGAAACCGCCTTCTTTGTCCGATGATTGCAGAGACGCGCCCGCCCCCGGAATCCATACTCGGCGCACTGTGAGACGAACTCGATGCACCAGACGCCAACCAGAACGAAGACGATTCTCCTTGCCGTGACGCTGCTCGCTATCCAAGCGATCTTGCCGACGAGCACAGCCCATGCCAGCTCACAGCCGATTCTCACCGCTGCCACCGCAGAGCGGCTGGTCATCCGCCTCATCAACGCAGAGACCGGCGCTCCCATGAGCCATCAAAACGTAATGGTCGAGTGGGACGCGGATGCCGAGGAGTCCCTGGTGTACGTTGGCGGCAAGGGACGCGGCACCATGCAGCTTCTTTCCGGAAGCGCGAACTTAACACTGAAGCCAGGAACCAAAGAGTACGGCGACCCGAACCGTCTCGCCTTTTTCAGTTGCAGCGGCCCCACCATCGCGGTGCCGGTCCAGCAGGCTATCCACAAAGGCTTCGTCGCACACAACTTGTGTAATGGCAGAACGGTGGAGGCAAACCCCGGCGAGATCGTCTTCTGGGCTCGCCCACTGCCACTCTGGGTGCCGGATTTTCAGTAGAGATCAACAGCAAATGCGGTGAGCGTAGCGAAGGACCTGCATTCCTTCCCACTACGACGCCTTAGCGCGCGGCCTCAATCGTTCCGCGGCACTCGCCAAACCCAATCCGCGCCGCGCCGTCGCGCTCGCAATATCCGCGGAAAATCACCGCATCGCCATCTTCCAGGAACTTGCGCGACTCGCCATTGCGCAGCACCACCGGCTGCGCGCCACGCGCCGTGATCTCGAGCAGGCAGCCGCGCGCCGTCGTCTCTGCGCCGGAGATCGTCCCCGTCGCCAGCAGATCCCCGATCCGCAGATTGCAGCCATTGCTGGTGTGGTGCGCCACCATCTGGCCCAGCGTCCAGTAGAGCTCGCGCATGTTGCTGCGGCTCAATAGGAAAGGGGCCTCGCCGGCTTCGCGCATACGTGGCGTCTCCAGCCGCACCTCCAGCTTCACATCGAAGCCGCCGCGCCGCTGATCGTCTTCACCGGCGAGATAGGGCAGCGGCGGTGGATCTTCCGCTGGCCGCTCGTATGCCGGCACGCGAAATGGCTCCAGCGCATCCAGTGTCACCACCCACGGCGACACTGTGGTGGCAAAACTCTTGGCCAGAAACGGCCCCAGCGGCTGGTACTCCCAGCTCTGGATGTCGCGCGCCGACCAGTCATTCACCAGGCACAACCCGAAGAGATGCTCGCGCGCCTCGTCGATCGCGACCGGCTCGCTCAGCGGATTCGGCTTGCTGACAAACGCGCCCACCTCCAACTCATAGTCCAGTAGACGGGTCGGTCCAAACGTTGGTGCCTCGCCCGCGACGCCCGCAATTTGTCCGCGAGGCCGCCGCACCGCAGTTCCCGACGGCACAATCGACGACGCGCGCCCGTGATATCCAATCGGCACGTACTTGTAGTTCGGCAGCAGCGGATTGTCCGGGCGAAAGAGCTTGCCTACGTTCGTCGCATGGAAGATCGATGCGTAGAAGTCCGTGTAATCGCCGATTTCCGCCGGCAGCATCGACAAGACGGAGCTCTGCGGCAGCAGCGCCGCTTCCACCGCGGCGCGATGCGGCATCGTCTCGACGCGTGCTTCTTCCAGCAGGGCGCTGATTCGTTCCCGCAACATGCGCAGCCGCTCTCTGGATAGGCCCATCAGCGCGTTAAGCGTCATTTCGCGGCACGCCTGCCTCACCCCATCGTCGAGACCATCCAGGGCCGCAGTCGCCGCCAGCCTGCGCAGGCT
>DASXGY010000312.1:0-3926 GCA_036488835.1 Acidobacteriaceae bacterium | reverse complement strand
GCCGGATCATCACTATGCCGAGAAGTATTGGCCGCAACTGACGACCTGGGCGAAGTATGTGCGTGCGGAGGGGCTGGATCCTGCGAGTCAGTTGAGCACGGATGATTTTGCCGGGCATCTGGCGCACAACGCGAATCTGTCCATCAAGGCGATCGATGCACTGGGTGCGTATGCGAGCCTGGCGGACGCGCTGGGTAAGCAAGACGTCGCACGCGATTATCGGGAGGCCGCACGCGCGATGGCGGCAAAGTGGCAGACCATGGCGAAGGACGGCGACCACTACAAGCTGGCCTTCGATGTGCCGGGGTCATGGAGCCAGAAGTACAACCTGGTGTGGGACAAGCTGCTGAAGCTGGATTTGTTTCCCGCGAGCGTGCACGACACCGAAATTGCGTTCTATCTAAAGCACCTGAATCGCTATGGACTTCCGCTGGACAACCGGAAGGACTACACGAAGTTGGATTGGGAGCTGTGGACGGCGACGCTGGCCGACCAGCCGGAGCAGTTTCAGCAGTTCATGAAGCCGCTGGCGCTGTGGGTGAACGAGACGCCCAGCCGGGTGCCGCTGACCGACTGGTATGACACCAAGACGGGGGCGCAGGAAGGCTTCCAGGCACGCTCGGTGGTAGGTGGGCTGTACGTGAAGGCCTATGCGGATGGGGCGCTTACGAAAAAGTGGCGCGCGATGGTCGAACCGTCGCAATGATCCACATCCAAATTTGACCAGAGGTCCCCTGGCAAGAAAAGCTGCGGTCCTAGTGAAACGTTCCGATGGCGTTCCGCACTATGCGGATAGGGAAATTGAGCGCGGTGTGGCCAGCCAACCGAGGATGGCGACGCATGCGGAGTTGTTGAGTCGAGATCCCGATAATTTGAACGGCGCGGCTTCGGGGGAGACTCCGGGGCCGCGATTTTTTTTTGTCTTTGCCGGTGGTGGTGAAGCGCCGTTCCGGCCTCTCGGCGACACGGCAATCCTAGGAACTTGGCAGGGCAGATCAGGCTACAGATGAGAGGAGGACGGCGGGTGGGATCCCCGCTGTTCTTTTGCGTCAGGAACCGTACAGAATACCTGTTATCAGACATAATGAGTAGGCCGGAACTCCTACCAGATGGAGTGAACGCCAGCCCTCATTCGCTGCGCAACGCCTCCATCGGGTCCACGCTGGCAGCCCGCCGCGCCGGCAGATATGAGGCGGCCAGCCCGCCGGCCAATAACACCAGCGTTACCGCTGCCATGGTCCACGGATCGTGCGGCTGCACACCATAAAGCAGCGTACGCAGCAGACGGCTCGTTGCATACGCCAGCAACAGCCCCGCCGCCAAACCACACAGCAGCATGCCGCTCGCCTTTCGCAGCACCATCCCCATCACCCGGCTGCGCTGCGCTCCGAGCGCAATACGGATTCCCAATTCGCGCGTCCTCTGCGTCACCAGGTAGGCCAGTAATCCATAGATGCCGGCAATGCACAGCACCAGCGCAGTTCCGCCAAAGATCTCCAGCAGCCGCGCCGCCAGTTGCTGGCTGCCGTAGGAGTCTTCCACCACCTGGTTCATGGTCGTGAAGGTGCTATTCGCCAGCTCCGGACTCGCCTCGCGCATCAGTCGCCGCAACTCCGGCGTCATCGCCGCTGGATCGCGCTCGGTCCGTACCGCCAGATCCATCGCCATCCCCGCCGGCTGGTAGAACATGCTGTCCGGTGTGATCTGCGGCAGACACTCCTCGATCTCCGGCTGCGACGGCTCGGCAACCGTCACCTGCCGCTCGTCATCGAGCACACCCACCACCGCCGCCTGCTGATCCTTTCGAAAGGTCAGCAACGGAGTTCCCAGAATTTTTCCTGGATCCCCATCCTCGCCTTCATACTCCCTGACGAACGCCCGGTTCACCACCACCACCGGCGCGGAAGTCGCCGTATCCCCATCGTTGAAGAACCGTCCTCGCAGCATGGAGAACCGGAAGACCTTTTGCTTATCCGGCGTCACTGCGCTTGCTTGCGCTTGGATCTTGCCGCGGCGCACATCGATCGCGCTCCCGCCGCCGTCTCCAAGCGAAAAGATGATGTTGAAGGTCCGCCCCAGCGGCACCTCGCTCATCAGCGCTGCGCTCTGCACCCCTGGCATGTGCTGCACCCGCTCCAACAGCGGCTCGTACAGCTCTTTGTAGAGATCGCGTCCTTCGTACTTGTAATTCGGGATCGACATATTCGCCACCATCACGTGGTCGGTTCGGAAGCCCAGCGGCACATGCCGCAGCGTGTAGATGGTGCGCAGCAGCAGCCCGCATGCCACCAGCAGCGTCAGCGACATCGCAATCTCCGCCACTACCAGTAACCCGCGCAGCCGGTGCTGCCTGCGTCCCGTGCCGCTCTGCGTCGCGCCCTGCCGCAGCGCCGGTTCGATCGCCGCTCTTGCCGCCGACATCGCCGGCCATGCGGAAGACACCAGCGCGCTCATCGCTGTCAGGCCCAGCAGCACGGCCAGCACACGCAGATTCGGCGTCAGCGCCGTGTAGATGTGGAACTGCGTCTTCAGTCCATGCTCGAAGATGCGCAGCGTCAGCATCGCCAGCCCGACTCCCGCCAGCGATGCCACGCTGCTCAGCATCAGCCCTTCGATCACCAGTTGCTGCCCGATGCGCCCGCGACTCGCACCCAGCGCGCCGCGCACTGCGATCTCGCGCTGCCGTGCCGTGGCCCGCGCCAGCAGCAGGCTGGTCACATTCACGCACGCAATCAGCCACAGCACGCCCGATGCGCCAGCCAGCGCCAGCAGCGACTTCCGCACATCCTCATCCACCAGCGAGTCGCCATATCGCTCCATCCGAACGCTGCTGGCATGCTCGCGATAGTCCGCTTCCATATACTGCGTGGCCGCCGCAGCCTGAATCGTCTTCAACTCGGCTTCAGCCGCCGTCAGGCTCGCGCCCGGCGCCAGCCGTGCAATCACCGTGTAATTTGGCGTTGTGTGTTTCTGCCGCACCAGGTCTCCGTTGCTCGGCACTATCGGCGTCCAGACCATCGGGTGCTCCCCGCCGTAGGGAAACGCAAAGCCGCGCGGCATCACGCCGATCACGGTGTAGCGTTCCCCGCTTACCTTCACGCTCTTGCCCACAATATGAGGGTCCGCGCCAAACGCGCTCCGCCACACCGCATCACTCAGCACGATCGAGTGCGCATCCTCCGGGCTCGCCGCGCCGTTCCTGCCCTCCAGAAAGGTGCGGCCCATGGCCGCGTGCACGCCCAGCGTCGGAAACAGGTTGGCGCTCGCCGTGGCATCAGACACTCCGACCGATGCTTCCTTCCCCTCGAGATAGCTGAAGCCCCCGGGGCCCCCTGCCCCGCCCCAGAACGCGATGCTCGCCAGCGTGTGGCTGCGCGCCTGCCACTCCGCGATGTCGAGAAATGCCGAGCCCCATCCCGGCTCGCCCGTCTTGCTCGTCTCTTGTATATTCACCAGCGATCGCGCATCCCGGTACGGCAGCGGCCGCAGCAGCACGCGGTCCACCACCGTATACATCGCCACCGTCGCCCCTAGTCCCAGGGCAAGCGTCACCACCACGGTGACAGTAAATCCCGGCGCCCGCCGCAGCTGCCGCAGCGCATACTTCACATCCTGCAGTACCCGCTCCAGCCACAATCCGCCCCACATCGTGCGTGTCACGTCTTCGATCAGCGGCAGGTTCCCCATCTCACGCATCGCGTTCTGACGCGCCTCGTCTACGGTCTCGCCGCGCTCCACACGATCGGCCACTGCCATGCGGAGGTGCGCGCGCAGCTCCTCGTCCAGTTCCTCCTTCTGTCGGGCAAAGCGAAAGTCGAACAGCTTCATGCGTCGCTTCCCTCCGGCTCGCGCTCCAGAATCGCGCCCACCGCCTGCACCATTTGCTGCCACCGCCCCACGTGGGCAAGCAATTGTTTTTTGCCCAT
>DASXGY010000235.1:0-6090 GCA_036488835.1 Acidobacteriaceae bacterium | reverse complement strand
GCCCCGCGCTCGAACCTGCCGCCGGGCGTGAGGATGCGCGGCAGTTGCAGATGGATGGTGGAGCCGCGTCCTTCCCCGGCGCTCTCGGCAAAGGCATCGCCGCCGTGCTGACGCGCGATGGAGCGCACCAGGAAGAGGCCGAGCCCCGTGCCTTTCACGCGCAGGATGCTGCGGTTGGGCACGCGGTAGAAGCGGCGGAAGATGCGCTTGAGCTGCGGCTGCGGAATGCCCAGGCCCTTATCGGCGACGCTGACCATGACCCAGGCATCGCTTTCGACGGAAAGCACGATGGAGAGTTGTGCGCCGTCGGGAGAGTATTTCACTGCGTTGTCGATGACGTTGAGCACTGCGGTGCGCAGCTCCTCCGGATTGCCAGCAACGTCGAAGCCGGAGCCTGCCTGCAGCTCTCTTCGCTCTACGTGGATCGCGTCCGGGTCGAGATGATAGCGAAGCACCGCGGTGGCGGCGGCCTGCTGCACCAGTTCATCCATATCCACGCGGACGCGTACCTGGGTGCGTGTGCGGTGACCGAGTTCGCCCGCTTTGAGCACCTGCTCCACGGTTGCCATCAGGCGGTCCGTGTCCTCGCTCATCACGGCGAAGAACTCCTGCTGCTGCTCGGGTGCGACATCGCGCCGGCGCATGGTGTCGAGATAGAGACGGATGGAGGTGATGGGCGTCTTCAGCTCGTGCGTCACAGCGTTGATGAAGCTGTCCTGCTGCTCGTTGCGGCGCACTTCACGCACCAGAAAGACGGTGTTGAGGATGAGGCCGACGATCAACAGGGCGAAGAAGGGGATGCCGATGACGAGCGGTGCAAGACGGCGCCAGTTGAGGATGATCCAGCCGAGTTGCAGCGCGACGGTTACGCCCACCAGGCAGACACCGAGGGCGATGAAGAAGAACATCGCCCGACCGCGCCGCGTAATCCGCATAGAGATTGAGTGTGAGCCGGTGGCTAAAAAAAGTATAGCGGCGCCACGGGGACGCCGCTATGAGGTGCGGAGATGGTGTATCAGGCAGTACCGGCAGGGCGCGGATTGGCCGGATCGTACTGCGCGAGCTTCACCTGCTTGGCCAGGCCGAGCTTCTTCAAGAGCCAGATGCCGTAGTAGTTGGGATCGAACTCGTACCAGGCGAAACCGTGGCGAGCGGAGACGGGGTGTGCGTGATGGTTGTTGTGCCATCCTTCGCCGCCGCTGACGAGCGCGACCCACCACAGGTTGCGCGACTCATCCCGCGTCTCGAAGCGGCGCGAGCCCCACATGTGTGTGGCGGAATTGACCAGCCAGGTGCCGTGCAGGCCGAGCGTGGTGCGCAGGAAGATGCCCCACAGCAGGAAGGGCCAGCCACCGAGGGCGAGAAGCGCGATCCCGAGCGCAACGATCGGCAGCCAGTGATAGCGGCTCAGCCAGCGATGCACGGGGTCTTTCGCGAGGTCGGGAGCGTAGCGGGAGAGCAGTGCGGTTTCGTGATGCAGCGCGTCGCCCTTCAGAATCCAGTCGACGTGCGCCCACCATCCGCCGTCGTGCGGCGTGTGGGGATCGCCTTCGTGGTCGCTGAGCTGATGATGGACGCGATGCGTGGCTACCCAGAAGATCGGGCCGCCCTCAAGCGAGAGCGTGGCGCAGACCGTCATCGCGTATTCCAGCCACTTCGGCACCTTGTATCCACGGTGCGTGAGCAAGCGGTGATAGCACATGCCAATGCCGACGTTGATGGAAAGCACGTAAAGGACAACGGCGACGATGAGCGCCTTCCAGGAGAAGAAGAAGAGCGCAGCCACGGCGCCGATGTGGAAGGCGAGCATGAAGCTCGTCGTCACCCAGTTGCGGCGGAAGTTCTGGCCAGCGCGGCCGAGCACCGGCACGTCCTGCTTGCCGCGCGTGCGGGCTGCAGCGGCCGAGGCAGGCGAGGGGGTGGGAGTGGCGACGGTTTCGAGAGGCGTTTCTACCAACATAAGAGTGGAACCTTTGCTGAAAGCTGTGGGATGTCCTACTTCGACCCTACCAGCCCTATGCAGCGGCCCGCGTAACAGTTTTGTAATCGCAGTACCCCCGTAAGTGTGAGACAACTGCGGAGGGGAGCGTTACCAATGAAGCATGGGATCTGGATCGGTCTTTCTCTTACAGTTGCAGCAACCTGCGCGAGCGCGCAGCAGACGGCCATCGATCTGCCGACCAGCAAGCAGTTGATGCCCGTGCCGGGCACGCCGCAGCGCACCAACAGCCTGCCCATGGCGATTGCCGCCTCGCCCGACGGCCGCTATCTGGCGCTGTTGAATGCCGGCTACGGGACGTATGAGTCCGAGTACCAGCAGTCGATCGCCGTGCTGGATACGAGCACGGGCGCGGTGACCGATTTTCCCGAGGCGCGCACTGCGCCGGGCATGCCCCAAACGTTGTACCAGGGCCTCGCCTTCAGCAGCGATGGCGGTCACCTTTATGCATCGTTCGATTCACTCACCGCACCGGTCGCGAGCACTCCGCGCGAAACCGGGAATGCGATTGCGGTCTATCGCGTCGATGCCGGACACGTGACGCCGGAACGGCTGATCTCCATTCCGCTGCAGACGCTGGCCGCGGGCCATACGCAGAACCAACTGGATGCGGCGGTGCCTGCGGGCAAAGCGATTCCTGCGCCCGCAGGCCTTGCGGTGGTGAAGGGAAGCGACGGCGCCGAAGAGTTGCTGGTGGCGGATGACCTCTCCGACGATGTTCTTTTGATCGATGCGGCAAGCGGCGCGGTGCGCCATCGCTTCGATCTTTCGACCAGCGCTGTGGTTCCGTCGACCTATCCCATCGTGGTTACGGCGACGCGTGATGGCAAACGGGGATTTGCAGCGTTGTGGAACGGGTCCGCCGTCGCCGAGCTTGATCTTGCATCGGGCAAGGTCGTCGGCAAGCTGCCTTTGTTACCGCCTTCGGAGGCGACCGCGCCCAGCTCGCATCCTACCGCGTTGGCGCTCTCGCCCGACCAGAAGATGCTCTACGTTGCGCTGGCGAATCGCGATGCGGTGGCCGCCGTTTCGCTGCGCGGCACACACATGAGCCTGGCCGGCATGCTGGACACGCGCCTGCCCGGCCAAACCTATTTCGGCGGCGAGCCGAATGCTCTGGCGCTCTCCGCGGATGGCCGGCAGCTCTACGCTGCGAATGCGGGGACGGACTCGGTTGCGATCTTTCGTACGCACGGCCTTAGCGCAAGCCGGCCAAAACAGGCGGACGGCTTTGTGCCGACGGAGTGGCTGCCTACAGGACTTGCCGTCACCGGCGGCCACCTCTATGTTGCAACCGGCAAGGGCAAAGGCACCGGTCCCAATAACCAGCGGCAGCGACGGGTTGCGACTGCGCCTCACCTGCGAGGGCGATCCACCTACATCGCTACGCTGCTGTATGGCTCGGTTGCCGCCGTCGATCTGGCGCAGCTCGATGCGCATCTGCCGGAGCTCACGAAGCAGACAGTGGCCAGCAACATGCAGAACGCGGCTGAGGTGCACATCCGCTTTCAGAGCGGCGCCAACCCCATCCGGCACGTGATCTACATCATCAAGGAGAACCGCACGTACGATCAGATCTTCGGCGATCTGCCGGCGGGCAACAACGATCCCAGCCTGACCATGTATGGCCGCAGCATCACGCCCAACGAGCACAAGCTGGCGGAGCAGTTCGGCATCCTCGACAACTTCTACGACTCAGGCGAGGTGTCGGGCGACGGGCATGTCTGGTCGACCGCTGCAATCTCCAGCGACTACACGGAGAAGACCTGGCAGCAGTCGTATCGGGGGAAGGAGCGGGTCTACGACTTCGAGGGTGTGGTGGAGAACGGCTTTCCGCTGACCGAGAAGATCTCCGATGTGAACGAGCCGGAGAGCAGCTATCTGTGGACCAACCTGGCGCGGCACCAGAAGACCTATTTCCATTTCGCTGAATTTATCGCGACGCACTTCTGCGGCAGCGGCGAACCGGCACCTCGGCAGAGCCCGACAGAAGGCACGCCGGAGCCGGGGAGAGAAAAATGCGCTACACCCGCTATTCGGCCCGGAGGCGCAATACCGGAGAACTACGGTGGCGGCACGAGCAAGTATCCGTGGGCGATTCCGCTGATTGCGCAGAATGTGGCCACCAAGCCGGAGCTGGTGGGGCACTTCGATCCGAACTATCCGGACTTCCAACTCGACTTTCCCGACCAGATGCGTTTCGAGGAGTTTGACACTTATTTCAAGCGGTGGGTGACAGAACGTAACGGTGGACGTGACGAAATGCCGGCGTTCGTGATGCTCCGCTTCCCGAACGATCACACGGAAGGCACACGCGCAGGCAAGCCGACGCCGAGTTCCTCGATTGCGGATAACGACCTCGCAGTCGGCCGGGCAGTCGAGGCCATATCGCACAGCCCGTATTGGAATGACACGGCGTTCTTCATCCTGGAGGACGACGCGCAGGCGGGCGCCGATCATGTGGACGCGCATCGCAGCACGGCGCTGGTCATCAGCAAATATGCGCCGCGGCAGGCGAGCCCGCTGGTGGACCACCACTTCTACACAACCGTCAGCATGGTGCGGACGATGGAGGACCTGCTGGGGCTTCCGCCGATGAACAACAACGATGCCTTCGCGCCGCCGATTGCGACGGTGTTCGCCGGTGCGGGCGATCAGCCGGCCTTCGACGCGGATTACTCCAATCGCGACAATGGGCTGATCTATACGGCGAACAAGCCGTCGGCACCGGGCGCGAAGGAGTCCGGCAAGATGGACTTTCGTCACGAGGATCGCGCCGATCCGCAGAAGCTGAACGTGATTCTGTGGAAGGATGCCAGGGGCAATGCGCCAGTGCCGGCGGCGCTGCTGGCGCCGGTGAAGCACCATAAGGATGATGACGACTAGAGGCAGACGACGGCAGACAGCAGCAGCAGAGAACGGCAGATGACTGCAGACAAGGGGAGTTTTCTGCTGTTGTCTGTAGTCGTCTGCTGTTGTCTGAAGTCGTCCAACTTCTAGCCGACGAAGTCGACCTTGACCGGATGCGGGATGATGCCGCGCTCGTGGCCGAGCTCGAGCAGCTTGCGGATTGCCTGCTGGCCGTCCTCGCCGTAGTTCAAGGTGCGCTCATTCACGTACATGCTGACGAAGCGGTTTGCCAGTTGTGCGTCGAGATCGCGAGCGAACTGCATGGCGTAGGCCAGCGCCTCTTCACGATGATCGAGGGCGTGCTGGATGCTCTCGCGCAACGCCTTGGTGACGACGCGCATGGTCTCATCGCCCAGGCTGCGGCGGATCGCGTTGCCGCCGAGGGGCAGCGGCAGGCCGGTCTCCTCGCGCCACCACTGGCCCAGGTCGAGCACTTTGTGGAGGCCGCTGGCTGAGTAGGTGAGCTGGCCCTCGTGGATGATGAGGCCGGCCTCGTGCTTGCCCGCCAGCACCTGCGGGATGATCTGGTCGAAGGGGACAAGCGTGGTCTGCACGTTGGGCGCGAAGAGCTTCAGCGACAGTGCCGCGGTGGTGAGCTCGCCCGGGATAGCGATGCGGACGTGCTTGATTTCGTCCAGCGAGAAGCGCCTGCTGGCGACGATCATGGGGCCGTAGCCCTCACCCACGCTGCCGCCGCACGCCATCAGCGCGTAGTTGTCTTGCAAGTAAGGATAGGCATGGAAAGAGATCGCGGTTACGTCGTAGAAGGCCTCATGGATGGCTTTCTGGTTCAGCGTCTCGATGTCGGTGAGGGTGTGGGTGAACTTGAGGCCGGGTACGCGCACCTTGTTGGTGGCGAGGCCGTAAAACATGAATGCGTCATCGGAGTCCGGTGAGTGCGCGATGGTGATCTCGCGGATCCCGGCGTGGGTGTGTTCCAACTGAGGGGTGGTGCTCACTGTACTGGGAATCCTTTCGGCGTCGGCTGGAGATAGCCGGGTGAAGCAGTCAGTGCGATTTCGTTCGGGCTATTCCGTCTCGGAGGAGCGTTTTGCGAACGAGGTCCTGGAGAAGGATGCGAAGATCTGCGCGCAGGCTGCGGCGGCAACGACTTTGGCTGCGTCGCTGGCCAGGAAGGGCACAACGGACTCGCTCAACAAAGCAGAGAAGCTGGTGTGTGC
>DASXGY010000228.1:0-24236 GCA_036488835.1 Acidobacteriaceae bacterium | reverse complement strand
GTCTGCCGGGCTCAGGTTCTCAAAGGTCTTACCGCTCTTGGCGGGAACGAACTTGCCGCCGATCAGATTGCCATAGGTCTTTGCGGATGCCATCACTGTCCTTCGAGGGGAGGGAATTGCCAAACAGGAAAGAATAGCTGAGGTGACTGCCAAACGGCGAATCCGGGCACCCTCCGGAAGAGATGGGCATGGGAACTTCGACGGTGCAGCACGCGTATCCTCAAATGTAGAGGGAGGAAGTAACGTCGTGATCAAATTTCTTCTCTGGTGTGTGCTGTTTATCCTCTGCTGGCCGGTCGCGCTGTTCGCGCTGGTGCTCTACCCGATCGTATGGCTGCTGCTACTGCCCTTCCGGCTGCTGGGAATTGCGGTACACGGCGTGCTTGATTTGATTGCCGCGCTGCTCTTTTTGCCGGCGCGCCTTCTGCGCGCAGTCTAGGCCTCCGCTTTGGCGCAACCGCTACTCTTTCGGCGTTGCGGCTGCCGCGGCGCTGCTGTTAAAGGCATCTACCAGCGAGATCACTTTGAGCTGGCTGCGCACCTGGTCGATGGACGCGGTCGATTTCAGCGTGATCTCCGTAGGCTGGCCGGGCAGCAGATCGATGTAGTTGTCCGAGGGCTCGATGTCCAGCGAACCGAAGGTGAGATAGGCATCGCGCGCCAGTACCGGCGAACTCAGCCGTACCGTATAGCCCCCGCTTGCGGGCTGCACGTCGGTCTGGATCGTGGTTGGGGGCAGGTGGATCTCGTGCGTGGGGACTAGATACGTCAGGTTTGTCGACACGTTTTTTCCGCCCACGGTGAGATCGGACACGATGAAGACCGATGCGGAGTCGATGCCCGGCGGCACCAGCTCACTGAGCGGCATGCGCTGGTAAACCGCGCTCGAAAGAGCAGTTACGTTTACCTGCTGATCCTTTTCGCTTACCACCGTGCCGTCGAACTTCATCAGCCGCGTGCGTAGCTGCGCAGTCTCTGCCGCAGTCCTGTCCGAGACGATGTAGACCGCGAGCGCGCCATCTTCCACATGCGGTGATACCAGTACCGGCGCGTAGAAGCGCCGCGCGTAATACTGCAGCGCCTTCCAGCGGCCGTAGTAGTCGATCGAGGACCACGAGGCGACCGGCCAGCAGTCATTCAACTGCCAGTAGATGGAGCCCATGGTCCGCGGGCGCTCGCGGCGCAGGTGCTCGGCGCCGATCTTGATGCCCTCCGCCTGCAACACCTGGCTGACATACAGGAACGAAGGGAAATCTTTCGGCTCGGTGTAGTCCTTCAGCAGGTAGTCGTGGATGATCGAGTTGCCTTCGTTGTTCTTCTGGTGCGCCAGCATGACGGGCGTAAAGATGCTGGTGCGGTCCGCGGGCTCAGTGAAGGCTTCAACCGTCTTCATCTCCGGGAAGGACTGGAATCCGTACTCGGTCATGAAGCGTGGATGATGCTGCTCGTATTCACTGAAGGGCACGCGTCCGTGCCAGACGCTCCAGTCGTGCATATCGCCTGTGGTTTGGCCGGGGGCGAGGTCGTCTTCATAATCAGCGCTTGGTGAACTTGGCCAATAGGGCGTTTCCGGATTCAGCCGCTCGACAACCTTCGGAAGCACGCTCGAGAAGAGCAGCAGGTAATCCTGCCACAGACGCACCTGGCCCGTCGCATCCGCAGTGCCAGGCTTCTTCGCTGCCTTTGCCCAGTCAAAAGCCAACTCCGTCTCGTTGTTGCCGCTCCAGATGACGATGCTGGGATGATTGCGCAGCCGCGTCACCTGGTACTCGGCCTCTTTCGCGACCTGCTCGCGAAACGCATAGGTGCCGGGCTGCCAGTCGTTGCCGAACATGAAGTCCTGCCACACCATGATGCCGAGCTCGTCGCACATCTGGTAGAACTCGTCGGTCTCGTAGTAGCCGCCGCCCCAGTGGCGGATCATGTTCATGTTGGCGTCGCGCGCCGACTCCAGGATGCGGCGATATTGCGCCGTGGTCACGCGCGAAGGAAAGCTGTCAAAGGGAATCACATCCGCGCCCTTGGCGAAGATCGGAATGCCGTTCACCACGAATTCGAACGAGCGGCCCCACTGGTCCTTGTCGCGCCGCAGGACAACGGATCGCAGGCCGGTGCGCGTCGTCGCCGTATCGGCTTCGTGGCCGTCTACGGTCACTTTCGTGGTCCAGGTATATATGGATTGTGCGCCATACCCCGCGGGATACCAGAGTGCCGGATTGGCGATTTCGACCGGCAGCACGATATGGTTCTCCCCCGGAACCAGGGTTGCCTGCACCTTGGCCTCATGGCCTTTTCCGCTGCCACCCTCATACGTCACTGTAACGGTGGCTTTTCCCGTCTTTGACGCCACCACATCTACAACGGCATCGACGCGAGCGAGCGCCGCTGTGATCTCCCGCTGGTGGATATACACGTCATCGATGCGTGCATCGTTCCACGTCTCCAGGTGCGCGGCGCGCCACACGCCGCTGGTCACAAAGGTTGGCCCCCAGTCCCACCCGTACTCATATGCCGCCTTGCGCACGTAGCTCTTGTCCTGCGCCGGCGTTTGCCCGTGCCACTTGTCGGTCAGCGCGACGCGTTCCGACACCTTGATGGGCGAAGGGAAGTAGACCATCAGCTCGTTCGCGCCGGCCTTCAGCCACGGCTTCGCATCCGCGCGCCACCCGCGGAACATGTTGTCCGCGGTCAGGATGAGGTGCCCATTGAGCGAGACTTCCGCATAGGTATCCAGGCCGTCGAAGACCAGATCGAGGCGATCGTGGCTGAGCATCGCCGGGGTTGCGGTGATGGTGGTGCGGTACTCCCAGTCCGCGTCCTGGATCCACTGCAGCTTGGCTTCGTTGTCGCGGTAGAAGGGGTCGGGAATCAGCTTGTTCGCCAGCAGGTCGAGGTGCACGTCACCCGGAACTGTGGCAGGCCGCCACTCTGCCGGAGTTGCCGTTGCCGGCATGCGCTGGCGAAACTGCCAGCCGGAGCTGAGATCCACGCTAGTACGGGGAGCAGCGTGTGCCGCGCTGAGAACGATACCAAGACATGCCATGAGGATGGCCAATGTGCGGACAAAACGGATTCTCTGCATGTGGCAACTTGCTCTCTTGAGAGGGAGTGGGACGATCTGGAGCACCGGCTGCGGCCGCCGCATCCACGCCGGACATTGTATAGCGGCGTATCGTCATGGGGGTGTGCGACGCACGCGCGTGCTGCCACCCCATGACCCTGTGCATGTTTACCATCGGCCACTCCACCCGCCCTATTGGCGATTTTCTGGAGATGCTGCAGGCGCATGGTGTCCGCCGGCTTGTGGATGTGCGGATGGTACCGCGCTCCCGTCATAATCCGCAATTCAGCCGCGAGGATTTATCCCGCGCCTTGCATGGCCGAAGGCTGCATTACCGTCATATGCCCGGCCTGGGGGGCCTGCGGCGTCCACGGCGTGACTCGATCAACACCGCGTGGCGCAACACCAGCTTCCGCGGCTATGCCGACTATATGCAGACGCCCGAGTTTGCGGAAAACCTCGCCGCCCTGATCGAATTGGGGAAGCAGGAGCCGGCAGCTGTGATGTGCGCCGAGGCCGTGCCCTGGCGCTGCCACCGATCCCTGATCGCGGACGCGCTGCTGGTGCGGGGTATCGACGTGCTGGAGATCGCCAGCGCCACACGCACTACGCCGCTCACGCTGCATCCCTGGGCGCAGGTGGAGGGGACGGACGTTACGTATCCAGGCGAGCAAGGAAGCCTGCAACTGGGCTGAGGCTCAGGCTTCTTCGGGGTCGGCCGGGTGGCCGGCCGCCTCCAACGGCAGACGGTTACCAGCCAGCCACCAGGAGGACCCTGAAGTCCCAAATAGGGACCAGGAATGACGATGGGGGACGGGGGTAACCCGGAGGTTGACTTTCAGGGAACCACCTTTGTGTCATAGGCGTGTTCTTTTTCGGTCCCTTACAATCCTCTATAGACTTTCCCCGTAAGGAAGACCAGACAGGCTGCACAGATGGCAAGTAACGGATTTCACTCACGTTCTTCGCGCTCGCACGGGATGCGATCGCTGTTCAGCGTCTTCTCCTCCGATCTTGCGATCGATTTGGGTACGGCGAACACTTTGGTGTATGCCCGTGGTAAGGGGGTTGTGGTCAATGAGCCCTCCATTGTGGCAATCAATAAGAACACCGGAGAGATCGAGGCAGTCGGCATCGAGGCGAAAGAGATGCTTGGCCGCACGCCGGGGAACATCGTCGCCATCAAGCCGATGAAGGATGGGGTGATCGCGGACTTCAAGGTCACCGAAAAGATGCTGAATTACTTCATTCGCAAGGCGCACAACCGCAAGATGCTGGTGCACCCGCGGATCGTGATCGGCGTGCCGTCGGAGATCACGCAGGTGGAGAAGCGCGCGGTGGAGGACTCGGCGTATCGCGCCAAAGCGAGCGAAGTTTTCCTGGTGGAACAGGCGATGGTGGCCGCCATCGGCGCAGGTCTGCCCATCACTGAGCCGAGCGGCAACATGGTCGTCGATATCGGCGGCGGCACAACGGATATCGCGGTGATATCGCTCTCCGGCATTGTGTATTCGCGCTCGGTGCGGATGGCCGGCAACCAGATGGATGAGGCAGTGATGAACTACCTCAAACGCAAATACAACCTGCTGATTGGCGAGCGCACGGCAGAGCAGATCAAGATGGAGATCGGCTCGGCGTATCCGCTGGACAAGCCGCTGCAGATGGAGATCAAGGGACGCAACCTGATTGAGGGCGTGCCTAAGACGATCACGATTGACGACTCGGAGATACGCGAGGCGTTGACCGAGAGTGTTGCAGTCATCCTCAACGCGATTCGCGTGGCTTTGGAACGTACGCCGCCCGAGCTTTCCGCAGACATCAGTGATCGCGGCATTGTGCTGACCGGCGGGGGCGCGCTGATCAAGAACCTGGACAAGCGGATTCGCGAGGAGACCGGCTTGCCGGTATCGATCGCGGACGATCCGCTGAAGTCGGTTGTGCTAGGCACGGGCAAGATGCTGTCCGACTTCAAGCTGCTGCGCAAGATCAAGATCGAGTAGGGGCAGGAGAACAGGCCGTCACGGCTGCGGAGTCGATACTGCACTACTGGAAGTAACGGACCATGGAAACCTTCCTCGAACGCTACAAGAACATCATGGTCCTCTCCGTTGTGCTGCTGGCGCAGTTCCTGGGCCTTGCGGTCCAGGTACGGACGCCGGCGGCACGTGGCAGCGACGGCAAGGGTGTGCGTCTGCTGCGCTACTGGGTGGTTGCCATGATGTCGCCGCCGGAGAAGGTGATGTCGCATACCGGCACGGGCGTGCGCGGCTTCTGGGGCAACTACATCGATTTGCGGAATACGCGCGACGAGAACCAGGCATTGCGTGCGCAGGTTGAGCAGCTTCGCCTGGAGCAGGCGGCGCTGCTGGAAGATGCGAAGCAGGGCCATCGTCTACAGGAGCTGCTTGATTTCCGCCAGAAGTACATCTACACCACTGTCCCGGCCCAGGTGATCGGCACCGGCGGCAGCGACGAGTCGCGCATCCTCACCATCGACAAGGGATCGAAGGAAGGTCTGAAGCGAGATCAGCCGGTGATCACGCCCGACGGCATCGTGGGCAAGCTGGTCGAGGTCTTCCCTCACACATCGCAGGTGCTGGAGATCAACGATCAGACCAGTGGCGCCGGCGTGCTGCTGGAGAAGACGCGCATGCGCGGCGTGCTGCGGGGCAACGCTTATGGCCAGCCGCAGATCATCAATGTGCTGCCGGATGACCGCGTCAAGCCAGGCGAACACGTCGTGACCAGCGGCGGCGATCAGATCTTCCCGCGGGGCCTCGCGGTGGGCACAGTGGTCAAGGTGGTAAGCGATCCCGACCGCGAGCCGTATGTCGACATTGTTCTGAAGCCGGCGGCGAACCTGCAGCACCTGGACGAGGTGCTGGTGGTGACCGAGACCAGCGATCAGTTGCCGGCGGCAGCGCAGCGCGACCTGGCGAAGAGCGAGGCGGCTGGCGCGGAGGAAGTGGAGATGCAGCGTGCTTCGGATGTTCTGGCGGAGAAGCTGCCGGGCCTGGAAGATCCAAATGCGCCCAAGGGAGACGATGCGTCGAAGGACGCTGCAGTGGACCTGCGGCCGCTCAAGCCGTTGTCGGCAGCGCGTCCGGACCGCTTCTCTCCCAGCGAAGTGCGTCCGGCGGCACAGATGACGCCGGGAAAAGCACCGGTGATCACCTCCTCGGCACGCACGAACGAGCCCATGAATGAAGGCGCGCAGCCGGTGAGACGCCCGAAGAAGCCCGCGGCGAACCCGAATGGCGCCACACCCACCGATGGAACAGCTAAGCCCGCGCCTCATGTGAATCAGGAGAGCTTCATCATTCCCGGCACGGCGACCGGGCCTGACAAGCCGCTCACAAACCCGCAGAGGACGGGAGCATCGACAGCTCCAGAAAAGACCAGTGCAGCCATCCTTAGAGCCGCGCCGGGGGCAGTGACCAGGGAGCAACACCAATAATGGCCGTGTTGGCAAATTCGCGCCGGGAGCTGGATAGCCAGCAGTTTCCCTGGCCCATCATGCTGGCGGCGCCGCTGCTGGCGGTGTTCCTGCAGGCCTATCTGCCGCTGCGCTATCCGCGTTTGGACGTCTTCGATCTGCCGCTGCTCGTGGTGATCTACTTCTCGGTCTCGCGGCGCAGTCCAATTGCGGGTACGCTGATCGGCGCGGTTGTCGGCCTGCTGCAGGATGGCGTGACCCATCAGCCGGTCGGCATTCATGGCATTGCGAATACGATTATCGGGTTTCTGGCCGCGTCGATCGGATTGAGGATCGACGTCGATAACCCGATCACGCGGATGCTGATGATCTTCGCCTTCACGCTAGTGGACAGCTTCCTTTACGTGGTGATAGTGCGTCATTTGATTGCCGAGCCGCTGGCCTGGAGCTGGGTGCACCAGATTGTGCGCGCCGCGGTGAATGTCGCGCTGGGCCTGGTTCTGTTCGCTGCGCTGGATCGCACCAGGTTGCGGGACTGATGGCTGCGAGATTGATGAGGCGAGTATGAGCGGCATGCGGGACGAGAAGATTCCGGGGCTCAAGCTGACGGTGGTGCAGTACACCATCGTCGCCATCCTTGCCGTGCTGATTACCGGGCTATGGCGGCTGCAGATTCTGGGCGCCACGAACTATCGCGAGCTGGCAGAGGCCAATCGCATCCGCAAGGTGCCGATCCTGGCGCCGCGAGGCCGGCTGTTCGATCGTGAAGGGCGCCTGCTGGTGGACAATTATCCTTCGGTCTCGTGCTTTCTGGTGGCGGACCAAACACAGAATCTGGATAGCGACCTGCCGAAGATCGCTCGCGGACTGCACATGACTGTCGACCAGATTCGCGCAACGATGGCCCACTACCGCAGTGGACCGAAGTATCAGCTCATCCCGCTGAAGGCCGACATCACGCCGGATGAGAAGGAGTTCATCGAGGCCCATCGTGATGAACTCCCGGAGCTGGAGACGATCGACGAGCAGCGCCGGCTCTATCCGCGCGACGGCTTTGCCGCCGCCCTGATCGGCTATACGGGCGAGGTCAGCGAGGACATGCTGAGCCAGTCCAAATACGCCTATTACGAGCCCGGCGACGTGGTGGGGCGTTCTGGTGTGGAAGAAAGCTATGATGCGCTGCTGCGCGGCACCGATGGCTCGCGCGACGTGCTGGTGGACAGCCACGGCCGCGAGGTAGGCAGGCTCGGCTATGAGCGCGCCATCCCGGGCATGGATCTGAAGCTGACCATCGACCTGGACATTCAGAAGGCGGCAGAGCTGGCGCTGGGCAACCGGAATGGCGCGGTGATCGCCATGGACCCGCACACCGGCGAGGTGCTGGCCTTGGTGAGCCATCCATCGTTCAATCCGAACGATTTTGCGGTGCACGTGCAACGAGATACCTGGGCCAAGCTGATTACCGATCCAAACCATCCGCTGATGGATAAGGCCATCCAGGACCAGCTTGCGCCAGGCTCCACCTTCAAACTGATCATGTCGGTTGCCGGATTAGAGGAGCACGTTGCGCAGAATCTGAAGGTGAACTGCCAGGGGGGAGCCAACTTTTATGGGCGCTTCTTTGCCTGCGATGCTCATCATGGAGCGGTCGACATCAACAATGCCATCCCGTACTCCTGCGACACGTACTACTACACGCTGGCAGAGCGGCTGGGCATTGAGCCCATAGCGAAGTGGGCGCACGCGCTAGGGCTGGGCAGCAAGACCGGCATCGATCTGCCTAACGAGGCCGCGGGCGTGGTGCCGTCGGAAGAGTGGAAGCTGAAGAACTATCACGAGAAGTGGTATGCGGGCGAGGTGATCTCGGTCGGCATCGGGCAAGGAGCCACGGCGGTGACTCCGGTGCAGCTTGCGCGGACGGTTGGGGGTATCGCATCGGGCGGAGCGATGCGGCGGCCGCATGTGGTGATCCAGGACCAGCTTCCACCGAATTATCACCAGGCGATTATCGATTCGTACCCTGGCTCGGGCGATGCCAATGTGCCGATCAATCCTGCCACGTGGGAAACCATCACCGATGGCATGGCAGCAGTGACTGCTGCCAGCGGTACAGCTTCGAACGCTCACCTGGAGGGTATCGACTTCGCTGGCAAGACCGGTACGGCGCAGGTGGTGAACCATAGCTTCGGGGCCAAGTCGGTTTCAAAGGATGTCAACTCGCGTGCGAATGCCTGGTTCGTGGGAGTTGCCCCGCGGCGCAACCCGGATATTGTCGTGGCCATTCTGTGGGAGCATGGCGGGTGGGGTAGAGGATCTTCCGTGCTGGCAGCGCAAGTCATTGAGGCATATGTAGATAAGCAGCGGCGGCTGGAAAACAACGTGGTGCAGGTCCAGGCGCCGAAGCCAGCACCCGAGGACCAGCCCACCGCAGAGGTGCCGGCCAAAAAGACATCTCCCACGAAGCCAACCGAGGTGGGGGCGATCTGGTCTGACCCGGAGGCACCGAATGCGCTGGGCGGCAGGCGGGTGAAGGCGGCCCGGCCGCAGGATGCGAAGCTGCTGGCGTCGGTGCGGGCGGGTCGGTTCTTCCTGAGTTCCGCGGTCGATGACCGTACGGCGCGGCCCGTTGTTCTCGGAGGAAACCCCTAGATATGCAACGATTCCTTCGACTACGCGACTTCGACTGGGTGCTGATGGCGATGGTGTTTCTGCTGTCGGCCTTGAGCGTGCTCGAGATCTACTCGGCGACCATCAACACCAAGTTTCACGGCTTTGAGAGCAAACAGGTGCTCTGGCTGGTGGGCGGCACGGCAGCGATGCTGCTGCTCTCCTTTATCGACTACCACGTGCTGCTGGACGTGATCCATTGGGTTTACGGATTCTGTATCGTTTCGCTTCTGGTTGTGCTGGTGGCGGGGCAGAAGGTGCTGGGGGCGCGGCGATGGATCCGCATGGGCGGGATTCACTTCCAACCGTCGGAGTGGGTGAAGCTGATCCTGATCATCGCGGTGGCGCGCTACTTCGCCGGCATGACGGGCAGGGACCTGGACTGGAAAGACATAGGCAAGGCCTTCCTGCTGGTCGGCATTCCGATGGCGCTGGTATTAAAGCAGCCGGACCTGGGTACGGCACTCACCTATGTGCCCGTCCTGCTGATCGGGCTGTTCCTCGGCGGCATTGGGTGGAAGAAGGCGCTGATCATCGTGTGCGCGGCGCTGGTGTTGATTGTGCCCATCTGGAGGGCGGGGCTGAAGCCGTACCAGAAGGCGCGACTGACCAGCTTCATCTCCCCGGATGAGGATCCGCGGGGCTCGGGCTATCAGATCCGGCAGTCGCTGATTGCGGTGGGCGATGGGGGGGTGTGGGGGCGCGGCGTGGCCAAGGGCACGCAGACCCAGGGCGACTTCCTGCCTATTCCCTACACAGATTTCATCTTCGCCGCCTGGAGCGAGGAACATGGCTTTGTGGGTGCCGTGTTTGTCCTGCTGCTATACTTCTTCATACTGATGCGTTTGATACAGAACGCTCAGACAGCGCCAGACCTCTCCGGCACCATGCTGATCATGGGCGTCGTCGCAGTGCTCATCTTTCAGATAGCAGTCAACGTGGGAATGGTTGTGGGGCTGATGCCCGTTACCGGGATCCCGTTGCCGCTGATGAGTTACGGCGGGTCCTCGGTGCTGTTCACGTTCCTCGCCCTGGGCATCGTGATGAATGTCCGGATGAACCGGTTCGTGAACTAGGGACAAGTTGTGCGGTGGCTGCCGACCGGGATCGGAGGCGGCGCCGGAAAGAGATTTTGTAGGAATTCCAAGTAAAGCCGGCCAGGCGGATCACCCGGGGCCGGGCAGGATTAGGAATGAACACGCAGAGACGGGGAACGACCCCGCCCCACAATCGGGTAGGAGCGGTCACAAACTCTCTGCGCGTGGAAAGCCCCAGCACAAAAGTTGATTTTTTCGGTGAGCGGCGGCGCGCGAGCGCCTGGCTGCGGCTCACTCCTCAAATCAGGCCGGCTCTCCCTTGTCTGCACTCGTCCTGCCCGGTACTCCGGTCCGGTACTCCGGGAACAGGACACATCCTGTTCTGATCTGCCTCGTCTGCTGGCCCGGCGTCTAGGTGCCGCGGCAAGAAAGAGGCAGTATGGCGAAAGAGATTTGTATCTCCACCACGCCGCATGAGACGCGGCTTGCGATCGTCGAAGACGATCAACTCACCGAGATCTACTACGAGCGCGAGAACGAATACACGCTCGCCGGATCCATTTACAAAGGCAAAGTGACGCGCGTGCTTCCGGGCATGCAGTCGGCGTTCGTGGAACTGGGACTGGAGCGCGATGCGTTCCTGTACGTGACGGACTTCCTGGAAGAACAGGAAGATTCTGAAGAATTCGCAGACGGGCAGCAGGGCGAGAGCCGAAAAGAGCGCCCGGAGGGCGGTCGCGGTGGCGGACGGCGTGGCGGAGCCGGCCGTTCTCCGGAACGCGGGTCTGAACGCGGCCTGGAGCGTAATCAGGAGCGTCCGGCAGTGACGGCAATCCCACGGTTAGAGCCAGCTAGCAGTGCGGCCGCTGAAGCTGAGGGAGAGCCACGCGAAGAGCCCGGGCAGGGCGGAGAGTTCCAACAGGGTACCCGCCGCTGGCGCGGCCGTCGCGGCCGCCGTCGTGGCGTTCGCGGGGCTCAGGGACAGGACGCTGATTCCCAGGTGTCCGACCAGCCCCAACCGATCGAAGAGTACGGCCACACCGGCTCCCTCGCGATCGAGGCGAAAGCCGACACATCCGCCGCGGGAACGGCAGCGGAAAGCCCTAGGGAACAAGGCAGGCGTGGTGGGCGTCCGGAACGTGCAGGGTCACAGCCGGGATCGCAGGCGATCACGCTGCCAGGCGAGGCGCTGCAGAAGTATGGACAGCAGCCGGTTTCTAACGAGGGGATTGAAATATCGGAAGATGAAGAGCCCGCGACGCATCTGCCTGAGGTCACGGTTCGGCCGTCGACGCTCGTGGAGCACGCGATCGAATGGGATGGCGTTAGCGCAGCCCTGCCCGGAGAGATGCTGTCGCGCTATCGCGACCGGCCGGCTGGGCGCTCCGAGGTTGAATCCGGGAGTGCCAAGCAGGGCTACGCTCCGGAACACACCGCAGAACACACGCCAGAACACACACCGGAACCGCAGGCTTCCACCAGCGAGACCGCGCCGATCGACAGTGCATTCCCGCCGGCGCATGAGCAAGAGCCCGCACCGCTGGTGCTGGAAGAAGAGGAAGCGTTCGAGAATCCCAGTCTGAATGCCAGTGCGCAGGAAGAGGCGGAGTTCGATCCGCAGAATGCCTCCGCATCGCACCGTGTGGACCCCTCTTCGCCCAGTGAGTTTCGCCTGTCATCGCTCTTCGGCCGGGAGTCGGAAACGGTCGAGAAGCAGGAGCCGGCGGCTATCCCCGCCCAGAATGCCGGGCAGGAGCCAGTGCATGTTGAAACGGCCGAGGTGGGCGAGTCACACGACAAGTCCCATTTCGAGCCGCATGAGCAGACTGCTGCAGAACACAGTGATGAAACGGGACAGCCGGCTTACGAAAACAATGCCGGGAGTACTGAGGGCGTTGAAACCAACCCGGAGCAGTCGCACGAGGCTGCGGCGCTCGACCATCTCCATGCCTTCACGCCGGGCGTCGGGCAGGTGGAAGAGGAAGTGATCGATGAGGAGGAGTACGACTTCGCTCCGCTGCCGGAGCATGCCATGGCGCATGACGATGAGCACGACCTGGGGGACCTGGTTGAAGAGGAAACGCAGGCGTCCGGCGGCGCGGAGTTTGGAGATGTGATCCGTGAGGCGCAGATCGATCGCCAGGTGATCTCGAGCGACGATGACGATTTCGAAGACAGCGATGAGGCCGAGGACGAGGGCGCAGAGGAAGAAGAGCCTGCAACGACCACCGTCGAAGGAGGAACGCCCGCACCGCGTCGGGGACGTGCTGATCGCCAGCGCGGAGGACGCGAGCGCCGCGGCCGCGGCCGCAACGGACGGCGTCAGTCAGCGCAGACGAGCGATCTGCCGATCATCTCCGAGCTGCTGAAACAGGGCCAGGAGATTCTGGTCCAGATTGCCAAGGAGCCGATTGCGAAGAAGGGCGCGCGTATCACCAGCCATATTGCGCTCCCCGGACGCTTTCTCGTCTTCATGCCGACGGTCAATCACGTCGGAGTGTCGCGGAAGATCTGGTCGGACGAAGAGCGGCAGCGGCTGAAGCGCGTCCTGATCAGCGAAAAGGGCGACGCCTCCGGCGGCTTCATCGTCCGCACGGCGGCGGAGAATGCGAGTGAAGAAGAACTTCGTGCGGACCTGCGGTTCCTGATCAGCCTGTGGAATGAGATCAAACAGCGTTCGGATGCTGCGAAGGCTCCGGCGCTGATCTACCACGATCTGAACCTGGTGGAGCGCATCCTGCGCGACCAGGTATCAGACAATTTCTCGACCATCTGGGTCGATTCCGAGGCCGAATACGAGCGCATTGTGCGCTTCCTGAACCGCTTTCAGCCCTCGCTGGTGCGGCGCGTGAAGCTGTACACGAAGGAGACGCCGCTCTTCGAGCAGTTCGGGATTCAGGACGAGATCACCAAAGCGCTGAAGTCGAAGGTGTGGCTGAAGTCGGGTGGATCGATCGTGATCAACCAGACAGAAGCACTGGTAGCGATCGATATCAACACCGGCAAGTACGTAGGCAAGACGGCGCGGCTCGAGGACACCATCCTGAAGACGAACCTGGATGCGATACCGGAGATTGTGCGGCAGATCCGGCTACGCGATCTGGGCGGCATTATCGTGATCGACTTCATCGATATGGACGAGCGCAAGAATCGACATAAGGTGATGGCGGCGCTGGAAGAGGAGCTGAAGTCGGATCGCGCGCCGTCGAAGGTGCTCCAGTTCAATGATTTCGGCCTGGTGGCGATTACGCGCAAACGCGTCAAGCAGTCGCTGGAGCGGACGTTGAGCGTGCAATGCAACATCTGCGCGGGGACCGGCATGGTGAAGAGCCCGACGACGGTGGCCAACGAGATCTACACCGAGATGCGCAAGATGCAGAAGCATTTTGAGCGCCACGACGTGATGCTGCGTGTGCATCCTGAGGTGGTGAAGACGCTGAAGGGCAACAACGCGCGTTGGCTGAACGAGCTGGAGGAGATGACCGGGCGCACGATCATCGTGAAGAGCGATCCGGCGCTACACCCGGAGCAGTTCGACATTCACTGATGGTTATTTGAATGAAAAGGACGGGTCCGCCGAAAACCGGCGGGCCCTTACCTTTTGCGCTACCCCACGCATTTGCCACTGCGGAAAGAAACTTTTGCCGAGCATTGTGTGTCCTACGTACAGGGAGCGTCAGGGTTCGCTCCTGATCCGGAAGAGGAGCCTCGCTCCTACGATTTTGACAATGGAGTCCGCCAATTATGAGCCGTTCTGCTGTCTGCCTCTCCAGTCGCAAGCTTGGCCGGTGTCTGCCGGCATTTCTTTTGGGATTCACGGTCGCTGTCTCTACTGCTTTTGCTCAAACTGCGGGGACCTCGCAGTATTCATCGAGCAACGATTCAAGCTCCGATCTGGCGATTAACCAGGGCCTGGGGGTGCTTTCATACCACTCGCAGGATAGTGGGCAGAACAGCGGCGGCTATGGGAATGGGGGGTATCACCAGTACCCGAAGTACGGGCAGCAGGGCTTTCACCATATCGCCATTGAAGCCGGAGCCGGCTTCGACGCTCCGGTTGGCAATACAAAGAACTCACAGACATTCGGCTACAACATCAAGCTCGGCGGAGGGTGGAACTTCAATCAACACTTCGGAGTGCTACTGGAGTACGAATTCAACCGCACAGGGATTCCTGATTCTGTGCTGGCCTCCGTTGGAGCTCAGGCAGGTGTAGGTGTCAACGGGGATGTTCATGTCTGGGGCTTTTCGCTCGACCCAGTGTATTACTACAAGACGAGTGGTTCCTGGGGCGGATATGTGACAGGCGGTGGGGGCTTTTATCGTAAGCTCACGACTTTCTCTACCCCGGTCTATCTTGGCATCGGCTGCGACTTCTACTATGGCTGCTATCCCCAATATTCCAACCAGACGGTCAGTCACTTCTCAAGCAATCAAGGTGGTCTGAACATCGGTACCGGCGTTACACACAATCTCGGCGACGGCGGCGCAAAGATATATGCAGAGGCGCGGTATCTCTGGGTTAACTCTCCCTCGGCGAGTGCGACGACGCTCGGTTCCGGGACGGTCAGCATGATTCCCGTGACCTTTGGTGTTCGCTTTTAACTCAGGCTGGATTGCAGCGATCTCAGCGATAGAGCACAGTCAGAATGCCGGCGCCGAGGGTGGCCAGGGAAGGCAGCACGGCGAGCGCGAGGGGATAGAATCCCCGCACCTGACCGCGCAGCTCGCTAGCCGCCATGGTCGAGACAAACAGCACGATGATGGCGAGGATCAGCGAGTGGATAAGCGGGCTGATTGGCGCGAGCAGAGCGTCGAGGACACCTCCCATTCCCGCGTAGAGGCAAGTTGCCGCCAGGTTGAACGCCTGCGCCGAGCGCGAGGGCGGTAAGCGGCTCCAGCTTGGCACCAGCCAGCGCATCAGGAGCGTGGTCACGCCCGTCAGGAGCGCCATCCAGGCGAAGCCGCCGGCGATGGCGATGAAAGAGCGGAGCAACGGCATGGTGGCTGCTCGCGATCAGCGCGTGCCCGGCGCGGCAGAACCGGCGCCCTTCCCGTGCTGCTGAATCAGCGCTTCGATGTCCTCCGCCGTATGCGGCAGATCCGCGATGAAATCCTGCAGCTTGCCGTTCTTATCGACGTAGAAAGTGTCTTCGATGCGGACGCCGATTTTCTCTTCAGGTATGTAGATTCCGGGCTCGATGGTGAACACGGAACCCGGTCCGAGGGGTTTCGCGAAGTCGATCGGATCGTGCACGTCGATGCCGACGGAGTGACTGAGCCCATGGATAAAGTATTTGTCCAAGGGCTGGCCGTGCAGGTCTTTGCCGTGGGTCTTGATGTAGTTGCGTGCGACGCCATCGAGGGAGTCTTCCGGGTGCTCCCGGTTGTAGAGGGTTGATTTGCCGGAGACGAAGGCCTCCGCGGCCGCGCGCTGCGCGCCCAGCACAATACCATAGATCTCGCGCTGGCGGTCGGTGAAGTGTCCATTCACCGGGATCGTGCGCGTGACATCCGAGGCGTACATGGAGTATTCGCCGGCCGCATCCATCACCACGACGTCGCCGCTCTGCATGGTTCCGTCATCCGCCATGTAATGCAGGACGGTGGAGTTGATGCCGCTGCCCACGATGGAAGGGTAAGACGGTCGCTCGCAGCCATTGGCGAGCAGCGTGCCGGTGATGACGCCGGAGATCGCGCGCTCATTCACGCCGGGGTGAATGCCGAGGATCGCGGCTTCCTGCGCTTTGATAGAGGCGTCTGCGGCCTTACGCAGCAGTTCGATCTCGCCGGGGTCCTTGAAGGAGCGAAGCGTCTTGGTCAAATCGCGGACATCCTGCGGTGTGACCGGATCGCCGCTGCCCGCGCTACTCGCAGCGAAGGTGAGCGCGGACTTGGCGGGCTCGCTGTCGAGCTGGGTCCAGATGGGGCGGAGGCCACGCTCACTCAGGATCGCAGGCAGATCACGGATGGAGCGGACCTCGCGCACGCCGGTGATGCCGGTCACATTGGGTGATGCCTGGTCCAGCTTGACGCCGGTGAACTGCTCCGTACGCAGATTGCGTTCCGGCAGTAGCAGCACCTCACGGTAGGGGAGTGCTGGTTTTCCGGCGCGCGCAGGGACTCCATCCGCCACGATGAGCGCGGCGCCTGGCTCGTTCCACCCGGTGAGGTAGTAGAAGTCTTCGTCCTGGCGGAAGTCCTGGTACTCCAACACAGGCTCGTAATTGCCGAAGAGCAGGGCGGTGCCGCCGTGAAGCTCATGGGCAAGAGCTTCGCGTCGCGCCTGGTAAATAGCGTTTGGCTGGCGCTCCAGCGCCAGAAGAGTTGTCGATGAGATACCAAGGAGCAGCAGCAGGATAAGTGTTACAGGGCGAACGATGCGCATGCGGAACAGTGTAGAGCACAAAGCAGAGCGGGCCCAGATTTATAGAGCGTTTCACTATCACTGAGTACTGCCAAGCTCCGCCAAGGGTGGCTTTTCTTGAGGAAAAGCCACGCAGACGGTCGCGCTCTTGCAGATACCTATTTGAAAACACTCTAAGGCCCGCTTCGGACCCACAGCGGTGGTCAGGCTCGATTGCCGCTGATGAGGCGCAGCAGGAAGGTCAGGATGACCGCACCTACGATGGCGATGATGACAGTCACGATGAAGCCGCCGCCAATGTGCAGCGGTCGTGCGATGAAGCCGCCGATGACTGCGCCAATGATGCCGACAATGATGTCGCCAAATACGCCGTAGCCGCTGCCCTTCATGATCTTGCCAGTTAGAAATCCCGCTACCAGACCGACCAGAATCCACCAAATAAATCCATGAGCCATGATGCCAATCCCAACCTTTCCTCAAGATTGTGCAGCCGCCTGTCAGGCGAGGGTCCTACCGGTGACCGCAGTCCAGCGAACAGCGATCAGATGGTAGCACCTGGCGGGGAAGTTGTATCAGCCCGGAGTTACACACCCACGGGAAAAGGCTTGGGAGAGGACTCGTCCAAGTTAGCCCCGCTGCGCCAGCGCTCAAAGCGACCTTGCAGCAGCGACAGCAGGCCGGTGTACCAATAACCGACAACAAAGAGGAGCAGGAAGGGGATGGTGAAGTAGTTTTCGTTCGTGATGGCGTAGGCGATGGTGAGGGCGAAGTAGCAACCGATGAGCAATTCCACCCAGGGCACGATACCCAGCCGCTTGCGGTATTTGGCTCCCTGCGCGCGTTCGCCCTTCTTCTCCACGCGATATTTCGGTGTCCGTTTGAAGGAGCTCTTGATGCCGAAGAGGGCCTCCAGGACGGCGCGGGTGTTGGTTATCGTAAGACCGATGCCGAGCGCCATGAGGAAAGGAAGATAGAGAAAGGTCTTGAGCCAACTGCGCGGATAGAGCTCCTTCTGGGAGACGAGATAAAAGGAGGAGATGGAGAAGGTAGAGGCCATGAAGAGTGGCACGTCGATGAGCAACATCTGAAACCAGCCCTGATAGAAACGGATCACCATGGCGGGCATCAGCAGCAAGGAGAGCAGGACCATCAGCGGATAGCTGATGTTTGCCGTGAGGTGATAGAAGGCTTCGATCTTGGTATGGAAGGGGAGATCGCTGCGGAAGACCCGCGGCAGGATTTTCTTTGACGTCTGGATGAGGCCTTTGGCCCAGCGCGCCTGCTGGGTCTTGAATGCGGTCATCTCGATGGGGACCTCCGCCGGGCAGGCGACATGCTGCAGATAGCGAAATTGCCATCCCTTGAGCTGCGCACGATAGCTCAGGTCCGTGTCCTCGGTGAGGGTGTCGTGCTGCCAGCCGCCGGCCTCTTCGATCGCGCCGCGGCGCCACATGCCGGCGGTGCCGTTGAAGTTGAAGAAGACGCCGGAGCGCGAGCGGCCACCATGCTCCAGCACGAAGTGGCCATCGAGCAGGATGGCTTCGACCTGGGTGAGAAAGCTGTAGTCGCGGTTGAGGTGGCTCCAGCGCGTCTGCACCATCCCAATGCGTGGCTCGGCGAAGTGATGCACCACCTGCATGAGCCATTCGGGAGGAGGCACGAAGTCGGCATCGAAGATAGCGATGAGCTCGCCCGAGGCCTGCTTCAGACCGGCGTCGAGCGCGCCGGCCTTGTAGCCGTAGCGATCCGTGCGATGCAGATAGACGATGTTGTGCCCGAGCGAGCGATAGCGCTCTACCAGGTCGCCGGCAACTTCCTGCGTCTCGTCGGTTGAGTCGTCGAGCACCTGTATCTCCAGCCTGTCGCGGGGATATTCCAGACGGCAACAAGCGTCGATGAGGCGATCGATGACGTACTGCTCATTGAAGATGGGCAGTTGCACGGTGATGCGCGGCAGCTCGGCGAAGCGGCTGGGCGGCTCGGTGACGGCGCGATTGCGATGCTTGTAGTAGAGATAGACGAGCTGGTAGCGGTGCATGCCATAGAAGGCGAGCACAATCATGACCAGGAAGTAGGGGATGAGCAACGTGGTATCGAACGCATTCCACTGGTAGAGATAGCGAAAGGGATTGTTAACCGGATCGTTGCCGTAGTGGGTGCGCAGGTAATGGCCGACGCCGCGCTGCGTATAAAGCCAGAGCCCGGCATTCGCGGCTGTGTGCTGGAGGAACGCTGCAAGCTCGATCAGGCGCATCTCTTGTGGGGCCGGCTGCGGGCATGAGGCCCCGGAAACGGCGTATCACAGAGATTGTACGTGTTCGCCGCGTATCCCGAGCGGATTTCCGCCCAGGGGCTCTAGCGCAGCAGACTCTGGCGGAAGAGCGCATCCCGCTCCACAGGGCGAAAGCCCGCATCGCGGATGATGCGGCGCAACTCGGACTCGCCGCCGTGATGGGACGGCTCGGGGCAGCCTGCCTGCGACCAGGGGACGGAGCCGGCGTCGTCTGCGCCGAAACGCAACGCGAGCTCGAGAACCTTGGGGCCCATCACGGACCAGTCGGTCTGGAGGTGCTCGACATTGTCGAGGAACAGCCGTGTTGCCGCGACAGTCTTCAGATAATCGACCGCTGTTGCCTCTTCTTCACGTCGCGCCTCCGCGGTGGCGGCGTGATGGACGCGCAGCAGGACGGCCTGGATCGCGTTCGATTCCTCCTGAAAGGCACGCAGCATCGCCAGGGTCTCCACCCGCTGCTCAAGAGACTCCGAGTTACCGATGGTGATGGAGATGGAGACGAGAAGATCGCACTCCGCCGCCGCGCGGAGTAGGCCGGCGAGCTGTGTGGTTAAAGCGGCGGCCGTCTGTGCGGGATAGAAGTTGGCGCTCAGCGAGCGCAGGCCTGTCCAGTGCAGTCGGCGGAGCGTCTCGGCAAGAGCGCTTCCGTCGACTGCTTGCAGGCAGGAGATGGGCAAGTGGTGAAATGTAACCTGGTCCGGTTGCGTGTGCTGGGCCAGCAGAGACGCCTGGAGGGTATCAAGCGGAATGTGTTCCGCATCGCGGATCTGCGACAAATCAACGCTGCCTCCACGCGAGATCGCCTCTCTGCTTGCCTGCTCCAATGAGGTGGCCATTCCGCGGAGTTCGTAGGTGACGACATTTTCCGGATGCACATCGCGGCGTATTTGGTTGGCTAAGATGCCGATTTCCAGCAGATCGCTGCTGCGCAAAGCATCCAACACCATTGAACTGTTCCAAGCCATTGTCTATATCCTAACAATCTAGTCGAACAGGTGCATCCGCAAATCCGGTAACGCGCCGTATTATGGGGAGACATGGTTGTTGACATCGCGCAACGAAAAGACACAAGTAAAGTTACATTTCAAGCAGGAGGAGAGCAGAGATGATGTATCGCCACAGATCCGTAGCGCATTGGTATCGGGCCAGCGTCCGTCATGTGGCCGCGATGGCGCTCATGGCACTCCCCGTGGTCTTCACTTCTACAAATGCATTTGCGCAGGCCGCGGCCGCGAAACCGGGGGTGGATGTCCTTACCTTCACAAATGGCGATCAACTGACCGGCACACTGGTGAGCGAGAGCAGCGGATCGGTTGTGTTTCATAGCGACATGTCTGGTGACATCAAGGTTGACTGGAGCAAGATCAAGTCGCTGCACACCGGCGGGAAATTTGCGGTGATCTCGCCGAAGGAGAAGCTGAAGGTTGGCCGGCCGGCACCGCAGGTGCCGGTGGGAACGCTGAGCGTCGCAAACGATCAGGTGTCTGTCTCCGGAACGGGTGGAGAGGTGAAGAACATCCCCACCAAGGAAGCCGCGCATATGGTGAATGGCGATGATTTTCAGAAAGCGATTACGCACGAGCCGTCTTTGCTGCATGGGTGGGCTGGCGGGGTTACGCTCGGGGCTACGCTTGTTGAATCAACACAGACCAGCGAGACACTCACGGGAGCAATCAATCTGGTAAGGACGCAACCGAGCGTTGACTGGCTGCAGCCAAGGAACAAGACGATCTTCGATGCGACGGCGACATATGGCCTGTTGAGCGAGCCGTTCATCGCGGGAGTGCAGGCTGCATCCAGCGCAAAGACGAACATCCTGCATGGCGACATTGAGCGCGATCAATACGTGACATCGCGGTTCTATTATCTGTTCGACGCGAGCGCCGATCACAATATTGGTTCCGGTTTGCAGGTACAACAGACCTACGGCGGCGGAGCCGGCTATTCGGTGATCAAGGAGACGGCGAGGACTCTCGACGTGAAGGGGGACGTCCACTATCAGAGGCAGGAATTTTATCCGGCGGTGGACTTCCCCTCTGGAAACACGCTGAATCTGATTGGCGCCACGTTTGCTGAGCTGTATATGCAGAAACTTCCCAAAGGCCTGGTCTTCAATGAGGCTGGAACGGTGCTGCCTGCCTTTAACACGCCGGCTGGTCAGCCTTCCGCATGGAGTGCGCAGATCATCGCCGGGCTGTTATTCCCGGTGTACAAGAACCTCGGCTTTACGTTGGGCTCCCAAGACAACTTCGTGAACAATCCACCCTTCGGATACAAGAAGAACACCTTCCAGTTGACTGCCGGCCTTACGTACAGCCTCAAGTAGGTGCCCGGACAAGGAGGAGAGGCGTGACCGGCGGCCACGCCTCTCGTTCGGTCAGGACTCGAGGTTTATGGATTCGGTGCTGCGCCCGGCTTGACGGTACTGATGACATCGGCGGGGAGCGGCTTGTCGGCGTTGGCCAGCAGCACGGAGACTTGCCACATCTGGTTGTCGTTCAGCAGATTGTTGAAGGCCGGCATACCGCTGAGCCGGATGCCGTTCCGCACCTTCCAGAAGGTTTCTCCCACCGGATCATCACTGACGCCAACGATGCCATTTCCGTGCGGCGCCCAGAGTTGGGGTGCGCCCGGGAAGACGTGCTTGCCAAAGGGTGAGGCCTGGCCGTAGTAGCCGTGGCATCCGGAGCAATTGTCGCGATAGATCTGCGCGCCGATCAGCAGATTTGTGGGGCTCGGCTCAATCGGGGAGCTCTTGGGAGCCTCTCGATCGATACGCGCATTGAGGCCGCGGTTTGCGATGATGCCCTCCATGGGGAATGGTTTGTCGCCAACTGCGACCGGAACGCTGCCGTAGTAGAGATAGGCGAGAGCGCCTAGAGGGAAGAGCAAGAGACCAACGATCAGTCCGAGAAGAAAGCGCATGCGACCTCGCCAGAAGGGAGTTTTGGTGTCTATAGAGCGGCTGCCTGACACGAGTGTAAGGCCGAAGTACACGCGGGATGCTTTAATACTAAGAGCACGTCCCGAGTCCGCAGCAGCAGAGTAGTGGAGGCATCACCATACATGCAATGCAGTAAGAGTCTGGGATACCTGGCGTATCCGCTCCTGACGTTTTCCCTTTTCGCCGCTCTTTCTATGCAGGCGCAGACCACTGGCAATCCACCGCAGAGCACGCCCCCAGCGCAGAGCCCGGCACCGGACACGGAGACGCAGCCGACCCCGCTGCAGCCGGCGCAGCCTACACCGCTGACGCGCGATCCTCTGTCGCAGGCACAGCAGCAGCAGGGGAACTCCAGCTCCCAGCCGCAAACGAACTATCCAAATGAGCAGGAGCGCATCCGGCTCGCACGCGAGGCTCAGGAGCGGGTGCGCGCGCGGCGCGCGGCGCGGACCGCGGCGACGATCAAAGACACATACAGCCACCGGTACGACATCTACTTCGGCTACGCCTACTTGCGGATCCGGCCTGGGCACTTCTTACAGCATGCGAACGAGTACGGCTGGAATGCCGGCATCACCCGGTATTTCAATCCAAAGCTTGGCATCACCGCAGACCTGCGGGGCTACTACAAGAGCGTCTATGTCGGGAACAATCCCTATGCGCTATTCCAGCCCTTCATCAGCAACTACTCGGTGATGGTGGGCCCGCAATATTCGCTGAGACAGCGGAAGAACTACGCCGTCAGCGGCCAGGTGCTGGCTGGAGTGACGCGCAACCTCTTCTATGGCAGCTCGGCAGGCTTCCCCGGAACGCTGGTCGGTTTGTATCCGAATGCCACGCGGTTCACGGCAGCCGCAGTCGTGCCGGTCGACATCAACCTGGGACCGGGACTCGCGTTCCGCATTGCGCCCACTTATGACCTGACCACCTGGGGCGGCGACGTTCAGCACAATCTGGGCTTTACGCTGGGCCTGAACTATCGGTTCGGACGGCAGTAGACGCTTTCAGAAAAGACAAGGGCCGCGCTCCTGACTGTGCAGGTCGGAATGCGGCCCGTTTTCGTTGGGCTGCAGAACAGGGTCAGGCTTTTACGCGCTGATCGCGATCTCTGGCGGAGTCGCGAGGGTACTGCGGCTCGGTCATGTTGACGGGATCGAGAATGGCGCTGATCTCCTCTTCGCTGAGGAGCTTCTTCGCGCGTGCGATTTTGATGATGGACTCGCCGGTAGCGACGGACTCTTTTACGATCTCGGCAGCCTGGGCGTAGCCAATGTAGGGATTGAGCGCCGTGGCGAGGGAGACGGTGCTCTGCGCGTAGAAGTCGCAGCGGTCTTTGTTGGCAGTGATGCCGGCGACGCAGCGGTCGTTGAACTGGCGCAGCATGTTGGTGAGGATCGTGGCGCTTTGCATGACGCTGTAGGCCATGGTCGGCATCATGACGTTCAGCTCGAGCTGGCCGCCTTGCACGGCCAGGGCGACGGCGGCATCATTGCCGATGACCTGGAAGCTGACCATGGCGGCGAGCTCCGGCATGACGGGATTGATCTTGCCGGGCATGATGGACGAGCCGGGCTGGAGGCTGGGCAGGTAGATCTCGGCAAAACCGGTATTGGGGCCGGAGGAAAGCAGACGGAGATCGTTGGAGATGCGGATGATCTCCAACGCGACCCCGCGGAGGGCAGCGCTCACCTCTCCCATGCAGGCATTCGATTGCATGGCCCAGCGCATGTCCGCGGCAGGTGTGAGCTCCTCGCGGGAGATGCGGGCGAGATTGGCGATGGCCTTCTTCCGATAATCGGGATGTGTGTTGATGCCGGTGCCGACCGCACTGCCGCCGAGGCCGAGTTCGCGCAGCGAGTCGCTGGCCAGTAGCAAGGCGCGCTTCGTCTTCTCAATGGCGACACCGTAGGCCGCAAACTCCTGGCCGAGGCGGATGGGCACCGCATCCTGCATGTGGGTGCGGCCGGACTTCATGATGCCATCGAACTCAACGGCCTTCTGGCGGAAGGTGCTCGCCAGCGTGTCCAAGACCGGATAGAGAGTCTCGAGCACGAGCAGGGTGCCGATGCGCATGCCGGTCGGGAAGACGTCATTGGTGGACTGCCCGTAGTTGACGTGGTCGTTCGGGTGCACCTCGGCATATTCTCCCAGCTTGCCGCCGAGAATCTCGTTGGCGCGATTGGCGAGCACCTCGTTGGTGTTCATGTGGAAGGAGACGCCGGCGCCGGCCTGGAAGACGTCTACGACAAACTCGTTGTTCCATTTGCCCTCGATCACCTCCTGCGCGGCGTGGATGATCGCGTCGGCGCGCTTGTCGGAGATGAGACCGAGGGCTTTGTTGGCCTCGGCGGCGGCGCGCTTCACCATTCCGAAGGCGCGGATAAGCAGCGGATGCGCACGCATGCCGGAGATGGGATAGTTCTCCACGGCG
>DASXGY010000227.1:0-5456 GCA_036488835.1 Acidobacteriaceae bacterium | reverse complement strand
CGTGTCTCCTGAATCCCCGCGCGCGTCAGCTCCTCGCGCATCGGAATCACCATAATCTCTGGGTACATGCCTGCTCCTTTTCGTCTCTCGACGCCAGCGTCCCCGCTCGCTGTCTCTGTGTACCACCATTGTATGGAGCGCGCGAGCGGATTGCCAGCGGCCATCCCCATCTGGCTGAGCCGCCGGGATCAAGTATGCTGCCCTCGCACGCACAGCCGGACGATCTTCTTCGGGCTGCCTTTAAACAATTCCAGCGACCATCGCGCTCGGCGTGGCGTTCCTTTCACTCGCCCAGACCACACCCGCACCTCTACATTGACCCCACTGGAGTTGCGCATCGCAGCCACCATCGACGCGAACAGCGGCGCGACAACCGTGATCCCGCTGCCACCGAAGGGTGTGAGCGCGATACCCATTGACTATCTTCAACGTAATTGTAGATAGTCAAGGGGTATGGGGAAACCAAGCGATCTCGTGCAGGGAACACTCGACCTGCTCATCCTGAAGACCATCTCGCTCGAGCCGAAGCACGGCTGGGCCATCGCCAAGCGCATCCAGCAGATTTCCGGCGAGGTGCTGCAGGTGCAGCAGGGCTCGCTCTACCCAGCGCTCCATCGCCTGGAGCAGCAAGGATGGATTCGTGCCAAATGGGCGGAGACCGACACCGGCCGCAATGCCAAGTTCTACTCGCTCACCGCTGCTGGCCGCGCTCAGCTAGTCGCGGAGACCGCAAGTTGGAACCGGCTCTCTGGCGCCATCAACCTCGTGGTGCAAGAAGGCTAGAGGAGTTCCCATGCGCCTGCTGGACAAGCTGCGGATGCGGGGACGCACACTCTTTATCCGGGGGACCGTGGGATCCGAGCTCGATCGAGAGCTACGCTTCCATCTCGACGAACAGATCGCGGAGAACCGTGCGGCCGGGATGAACGAGATCGAGGCGCGACAGGCCGCGATGCGCCTCTTCGGCAATCCGACAGTCGTGCGCGAACAGGCACGTGCCACGTGGAGCTGGCAATGGCTCGAATCTCTGTCTCGCGACATTCGCCAGGGCATCCGCCGGTTGCGGCGTGCTCCTTCCTTTGCGCTTACGGCGATCCTTGTTCTCGCGCTGGGCATCGGCGCGAATATCGCTCTTTTCGCTGTCGTCAATGCGGTGCTGCTCAAGCCGTTGCCAGTGGCTCATCCCGACCGGCTGGTGCGAATCTACGAGGCCAAAAGCAACGGTACATTTCAGGACAACGTCGTCGCCGGCGGATGTTTCGCACGCTGGCAGACTGAGGCGCGCAGCTTTGTCCAGATGGGTATCATGCAAAGGATCCCTTACAACCTGGCGAGCACTGGCGCGCAGATGCCGGAGGTAGTTGGTGCAGAGGCAGCCTCCTGGAACGCCCTGCCCATGCTCGGCGTTCATTCCGCAATCGGCCGTCTTTTCACAGCCGATGACGACCGCCTGGAGGCCAACGCCACCGTCATTCTGAGCTGGGGTCTGTGGAAGCGCCGCTACGGAGGCGATCCTGCGCTGGTGGGCCGCACCATCCTGGTGGACGCCAAGCCATATACGGTTGTGGGCGTGCTCCCGGCGTGGTTCCGTTATCCGGATGCTCGCACGCAGTTATGGACGCCGCTCTATCACGAGAAGTCGCACGAGATCATGCAGGTCTACGGCTCGCACAACTTTGATGTGATCGGCGAGTTGAAGCCCGGCATCTCCATTGCGCAGGCGAACGCAGACCTCAACACTATTCAGCGGCAGATCCGTCTGCAGAATCCTGACGGGCCGGTAAATGATGCCGTAAATCTGCGGCCCATCCTGGACGGTCAGGTGCGCAATGTAAAGAGTGGCCTCTATGCGTTGCTGGCTGCAACGGGCTGCCTTCTGCTGATCGCATGTCTGAACATTGCGAACCTGCTGGTAGCGCGTGCCGCCTCGCGCGGCCGTGAGACAGCCATCCGCACCGCTCTCGGCGGCAGTCGCGTGCAGCTCATCCGCGCGCAGATCGTCGAGAGCCTGATACTCTCCGCCGCTGGTGGTGTGCTTGGTATGGCACTGGCCTATGGAGCGGTGCAGTGGCTGGTGCACGTGCGTGCCGATCTGCCGCGCGTGGATACCATTCACATCGATGGTGCGGTTGCGCTCTTCACCGCAGGCTGCGTCGCTCTGTGCGGTCTCCTGGCAGGCGTGTTGCCGGCATTGGCCTCGAACGATCGTGAGCTCGTGCGCGCACTTCAGGAATCATCCCGCTCTGTCGGTGCGGGCCGTGGCCGTGCACGCATGCGCCGGCTGCTGCTCACCACCGAAGTTGGCCTTACTGTAGTGCTGCTCGTCGCGGCCGGTCTGCTGCTTAAGAGCTACAACGCCATGCGCGCGTCAGGCCTGGGCTGCGCCACACATGGTGTGCTTACGATGAGTCTTAGCCAGCCGAGAGGGATGAAGACGCCCGACCAGCTTGTGGCTTTCTACGATGACCTGCTCCAACGTATCCGGCAAATTCCTGGCGTAAGGGCTGCGGCGGGGACAACGCTACTGCCGGGACAGGGACGCAATCGGGACGATGTGTTCACGATTCGAGAGCATCCGCCTCTGCCCAAAGGGCAGGTACTCGACGCGACGACAATCTTTGCCGACCCGGGCTATTTTCAAGCGATGCAGATACCCCTCGTTGCCGGTCGCACTTTTAACAGCACTGATCGGTTGAAGCGCGCTGACAAAGTCATCATCAGCCAGGAGTTGGCGCGCGAGAACTTCAAAGGTGAGGACCCGCTTGGCAAGCACATCGTCGCATACATCTTCAGTCCTGAGCCCACTACCTTCGAAATCATCGGCGTCGTCGCAGACACGCGCGAGCTTCCCGCAGCAGATCCTCGCCCAGCCTTCTACTTTCCTCTGCTCGCGGGCTCCGAGAGCTCCATCATGCTCACCGTGCGCACCACCGTCGATCCGGCAGCGCTGGCGGAGCCCGTGAAGCGCGCAGTCGCTTCCATCGATAGCAACCTGCCCGTCGCCGACGTCATGACCATGGGCGAGGTAATCGGTCAGGCCGCGCTCGACACCAGCTTCGCGGCCACCTTGCTCGCCGGCTTTGCGGCCTTGTCTCTCGTGCTCGCGGCAGTGGGGCTGTTCGGCGTGCTCTCCTTCGTGGTCGCGCAGCGCACGACGGAAATCGGTGTGCGCGTCGCGCTCGGCGCATCGCGCGGCGAGGTGTTGCTGCTGATGCTGTTCGATGGCCTACGCCCCGCGCTCGCCGGGCTCTTTCTCGGCCTCGCAGGAGCCGCGGCCGTCACACAGCTCATGAAGTCGCTTCTGGTGGACACGCGCCCGCTGGACCTGACCGTCTATATCTTGGTCAGCACGGTGCTGCTTGTAGTCGCGTCGCTCGCGTGCCTCGTGCCAGCATGGAGCGCCTCGCGCCTCGATCCAATGCAGGCCCTGCGCACGGAGTAACGCACGCGGTGTCGTCATCTGGCGGCTTGTTCCACAAAAGTGGTGAACTGCGGCTCCGCGTCGTCGTGTACCCTCCCACCATGGAGTTTCGGCAACACGTCTCCCTGGCACCCCACACCACCTTCGAGATCGGCGGACCGGCCAGGTGGTTCGCCGAGGCCACCACCGAGTCCGACATCGAAGCCGCAATCGACTTCGCTACGGAACGCAAGCTGCGCCTTTTCATGCTCGGCGGCGGCAGCAACGTGCTCGTCTCCGATGCCGGCTTCGACGGACTGGTGCTTCACATCGCCCTGCGCGGCATCGAGCGCAACGGAGCCATTCTCTCTGCCGCTGCGGGTGAAGACTGGGACACGCTGGTCAGCAGCAGCGTTGCTGCGAATCTCTCGGGCATCGAGTGCCTCAGCGGCATTCCCGGCACCGTCGGCGGCACGCCCGTGCAGAACGTTGGCGCCTATGGACAGGAGGTCTCTCGCACCATCCGCACCGTGCGAGCCTTCGATCGCGCGACGCGCATATGGGTCGATCTTGGCAACGCCGAATGCGGCTTTGCCTACCGCCGCAGCCGCTTCAATCAAGGTCCGGACCGTGATCGCTTCATCGTCAGCCGTGTCACCTATGCGCTCGAGCAAAACGTGCCAGCAGCGGTGACCTATGCCGACTTAAAGCATTACTTCAAGGATCGAGGCATCGCCGATCCTTGCCTGCAGCAGGTACGCGAGGCCGTTCTCAGCATCCGGTTGGGCAAGGGAATGGTGGTGACGCCGGACCATCCGGAGCGCCGGAGCGCGGGCAGTTTTTTCAAGAACCCAGTGGTCTCCGCTGCGAGGCTTGCGGACATCGCCAAAGCCGCGAGGCTTCCGGAAACAGAGGTGCCGCGATATACGGCGGACGCAGGTAACGTGAAGCTGCCTGCGGCATGGCTGCTGGAGCGTGCCGGATTCGTCAAAGGCTATCGCCAGGGGGCGGCCGCAGTCTCCACGCGCCACACGCTCGCACTTACCAATCAGGGCGGCGCGACCGCAGCGGAGATCACCGAATTGCGCGATCTCATCCAGACGCGGGTGCGCGAGCTCTTCGGCATTTCGCTCGAGCCTGAACCCGTCTGGGTGGCTTAACAAGAGTCCAGATGTACGCTTGCCCTAGTACTTCCTCATTGCCGCCTGCAGGAGCGGCCCCAGTGCCTCGCGGCGTCGCAGCCACTCCGCCGGGATAGCCCCGGATCCTGTGCGCATCGCTACTATGCCGCCGACGATCGCGCAGTTGGTGTCGATGTCCCCGCCGCCGTTTACCGTCTCCCATAGCGCATCTTCAAAGCTGTTGAGCGAACGAGCCGCGCTCCACAGTGCGAACGGGACCGTGTCCTGCGCGGTGGCATGGGAGCCGTTGCCGATGGTCAAAGCAGCCTCGAGTGCCGTCGTCGCATCGGGCAGTTCGAGGGCGCGATCGATGCCATCGCGCACCACGCTCTCCGGTGTGGACGCCCGCACTCCTTCCAGGAAAGCCCTCGCGTTCATCGGCGCTGCCGCGGCGCGGTCTTGCCACGCCATCGCCGCCGCGACCGCCACTGCAACAGCGCCGGCAATGGCTTCTGGATGGCAGTGTGTGGAGATAGCCGAGAGTGTCGCCTGCTCCACGACCAGATCCAGGTTGTGTGCGAAATAAGCTCCCACCGGCGCGACCCGCATCGCAGCTCCGTTGCCAAACGATCCTTCGCCATTGAACAGCTCCTGAGCCTCCTCAAACCAGTTTGCCGCGCCGATGGTATATAGCCGCATCAGCAAGGCATTCATCGCCGGACCATAGCCGCGCTCCGGATCGTAGTGCCGCGCGAAGCTCTCGGCCAGCCACTCCGGCTCCATGCTTCCATGCCGTTCCAGACAGGCGCAGACCGAGACCGCCATCATCGTGTCATCCGTAAGGCGCCAGGGGGATGGCGGCAGCGTGCGGGAGGCGCGATTCTCAGGGGTGCGATGCGACGACTTGAAGAAGCATTCGCCGAACGCATCGCCCG
>DASXGY010000210.1:0-3088 GCA_036488835.1 Acidobacteriaceae bacterium | reverse complement strand
TTCGTCTGGTCGTCTTCCAGATCGATACGCCCATCCACCAGCACAAACGGCGTTCCCGCAATCGCGACCTTCCGCCGCCGGCGTGCGAAAAATGGTCGCGTCGCGGGCGGCTCCAGCAGCGGCGCTACACTGCGCGAAATTGTGCGGGCATGCCGGTAATAGGTCCGCATCCAGTACGCAGGATCCGCTGTGCCGCCGGTGTCCAGCCCGATGGACTTCGCACTAGCTTCATCCTGCGCGTGCCAGCTCAGGATATTGTCATCGCGGTGCGCGCGCAGATGCAGAAAACACCGCGTCGCCGTCATGAATTCGACTGCCGCCTGCACCTCCGGATCTGGCGAAAGATCGTCGCTACGCGGCCACGCCTTCGTCTCGCGAATCCTTGCCAGCGCCGTGTCCCATTGCGCCGTGTGGTGATCGCGCAATCCGCCCGGCGCGTCCTTCACATTCGGCTCCAGGTGAAATATGGTTCCACCGAAGCGCGCATAGCGGTCATAGAGCGCCTTCTGCAGCAGCCGCTGGATGGCCTCGGCTTCCCGCGCAATTACGGCGGGCAGCACTTTCTCCTTTAGAGACGCATAGGGCGCGGTGTCGCCGCTGACCAGCCGCCGGTTCAGCAGCGACAGTGTGAATTCGAAGTTCTCCACCGTGAAGCGATCGCACTCCCGCACACTGCGCGTAATGGTGCTGGCCCGCAGACCTATATCCCATAGCGCCTGGCTCATGGTGCGGATCAGCTCGCGCGAGCCGGATTCCACCCGCACATCCGCGCAAAGAAACATCAGGTCGATATCGGAATAGGGGAAGAGTTCGCGGCGCCCGTAGCCGCCGGTGGCGACCAGCGCGATAGGCCGCGCGTCACCCCCCAGCAGCGACCACAACCCCGCTACCAGAGTATCCACCAGCGATGTGCGCCGCCGCAGGCAGGCCGCGCCGTCCCCAGTGCGAACGAAGGAGGCGTCCAGCGCAGCGAATTCCGCGCGATAGTCGTCCGTCGCGGCGTTGATTGAAGTCACTGGCTGGGTCATCGCATGACCTCCCACGCGCGCGCGTTTCCCTGACTAAAGAGCCGTCTCGCCGCGCTCGTCATTGCGGATGCGGATGGCTTCGTCGATGCGCGACACAAAGATCTTTCCGTCGCCGATGTGGCCGGTGCGCGCGGTGGTGAGGATAGCCTGAATCACCTTCTCCGCCGCCTCGTCATGGACCACAAGTTCCACCTTCACCTTGGGCAGAAGATCGACCGTGTACTCGCGTCCTCGATAGAACTCGGTGTGGCCCTTCTGGCGGCCGTGTCCACGCGCCTCCAGAATCGTCATGCCTTCCACGCCGATCTCGATCAGCGCCTCTTTCACTGCGTCCAGCCGCGATGGCTGGATGATCGCTTCAATCTTCTGCATGCCTGCTCCTCGGACCGATCGCCTCTAAGCCCAGTCGTATCCCTCTTCGCCATGCTGAGTCACGTCCATGCCTTCCATTTCATGCTCTGGCGACATGCGCAGCCCCATGACGAGATCGACCAGTTTCAGCAAAACAAAGGTGCCGATCACTGATAGCACAATCGCGATCAGGATGCCTACGATCTGGTTGCCGAGCTGCCCCCAATGGCCCTCGATCACGCCCACGGGCAGCGTCTTCCCTGCTGCGTCCTTGAACACGGGATTGATGAGGCTCGAAGCGAAGACCCCGGTCAGCAGTGCACCCAGTGTGCCGCCCACGCCATGCACGCCGAAGGCATCGAGCGAATCGTCGTAGCCCAGCCGCTGTTTCACCACTGCAACCATGGTGTAGCAGACCAGCCCGGCCAGCAGTCCGATGACGAGCGATGACATCGGCTGCACAAAACCCGCGGCCGGCGTAATCGCTACCAGTCCGGCGACCGCACCGGAGATGCCGCCCAGCGCGCTCGGCTTGCCCTGGCGGATCCACTCCGCCACCATCCAGCCGATGGCTGCGGAGGCCGCACCAAGATGCGTGTTCACAAAGGCGCTGGTCGCTAGCGGACCGGCGGAGAGCGCCGAGCCGGCATTGAATCCAAACCAGCCCACCCACAGCAAACACGCGCCGATAAAGCTCAACACCACGGAATGCGGGGCCATCTTTACCGTCGGATAACCCACGCGTTTGCCCAGATAGAGCGCGCAGACCAGCGCCGAAACGCCGGACGTGATGTGCACCACGGTGCCGCCGGCAAAATCGAGGCACGGAAACTTGCCGCCCGACGCATTCAGCAGACCCCCCTGTCCCCACACCATGTGGGCCATCGGGTCGTACACCACAAACGACCAGAGCACGGTAAACACCACCATCGCGCTGAACTTCATGCGCTCCGCGAATGCGCCGGTGATCAGCGCCGGCGTGATGATGGCGAACATCATCTGGTAGATCATGTAGGTCTGTTCGGGAAAACTCGCATAAGCGAGGTTCGGTGCCGTTCCTACACCGTGCAGAAAGAGATGGTGCAGCCCGCCGATGAAGCTCGTCCCGGCATCGAAAGCCAGACTGTAGCTCAGAATTGCCCAGGTCACCGAGATGATCGCCATCATGGCGAAGCTCTGCATCATGGTGCCCAGCACATTTTTCTTGCGCACCAGGCCGCTGTAGAAGAGCGCCAGGCCGGGTCCGGTCATCATCAGCACCAGCGCCGAGCTCACCAGCATCCAGGAGTTGTCTGCGGAGTTTTTGGCATCCGCCACAGCCTGTTTCAACGCAGCGAAATCCGCCGCGCTCGGCGCACCCGCTGCCTGCGCATGGGCCAACACTGGCAGCAACGCCAGCCCCACCGCCACACTGCAACACTTCACCAAAGAACGCATCCGGCTCCCTTCGAGCAGAGGTTGAGTCTGGGTTGCCGGACTGCGCAGGGAGTTCGGCAGAGGATACTCATCGACCAGGACAACACGACACGAAGACTTCCCCAGAAACAACACACCGGATGCGACAGGGATCGCGGCGCAAAACAAAAATGTGGGGTTATGGATACTCTGTCACATTTCCCTTCCGGCGCAAAGCGTTGTGTGCGTCGCGCGATGACGGCTGCTTCCGCCTGAGTCGCGATGTTTGGCACATATTCAGCAGCTGCAAATCG